>JBFYRY010000266.1:0-5463 GCA_041302025.1 Chloroflexota bacterium
GCCCGGCAGGCTTCCACCTTCGTCAGCGACACATCCTATCTGCTGGGCGGCGACCTGACGGAAACGCGCGAGAGTTTGCAGAACTTCCTCGCGGCGATCAAGGAATACGAACAAAAGCTGACCGATTGGCGCGCGCAGGTGGCGGACCTGAGGGAAAACTTCCCCAAATGGATCGACCGCGCCTCGATCAGCCTGACGTTCTTCCTGCTCTGGTTCGGTCTTTCGCAGTTCGGCCTGTTCCTGCATGGACGCATGATCCTGCGCGGGCAAAATCCGCTGGATGTGCTGCGGTCACAATAGCCGTTCCAATGGCACAGGATTTTCTCGAAGAACGAAAACGCATGGTGACGCACCAGCTTCGGGTACGCGGGATCAGTGACCGGCGTATCCTTGAAGCGTTCGAATCCATCCCGCGCCACCTCTTTGTACCGGAAGACGAGAGGGAATGGTCGTATGAAGACCATCCGCTCCCGATCGGTTTCTACCAGACCATCTCACAGCCGTATATCGTTGCATACATGACTCAATTACTGGATCTGATCGGCACCGAACGCGTGCTCGAAGTGGGAACCGGCTCCGGCTACCAGGCGGCGGTTCTTTCCGCACTCGTGCCTGAAGTGCACACCATTGAGTTGATCCCAGCCCTGGCGGAAGGCGCCGCAAAAACGCTTGCAGATATTGGGATAACGAATGTCCTGGTTCATGTGGGCGACGGTTCACTGGGCTGGATCGAATCCGCGCCATACGACGCGATCATGGTCAGTGCCGCCGCGCCGCGCGTGCCGAAGAGCCTGCTCGATCAACTTGCCGACCATGGACGCATGATCCTGCCGGTCGGTGTGGGCGGATACCAGGAACTGGAGTTGTGGAGACGCGAGGGAACATCCCTTACGCACGAGACGTTAGTGTCCGTCACGTTTGTGCCGTTGAGAGGAAAGGACGGGGTGTGATGTTTCGGATTACATTTTGCAATGGATTGAAATAGAATCAGATTTATAATTTCTCCAATCACACCACAATGGGACAGGTATGACTGATCTTTCAGGGCAATATCTTGGGCGCTATTATCTTGTTGAACGGCTTGGAGAAGGGGGCATGGCGGTTGTCTACAAGGCGTATGATACCCGTCTGGAGCGTGATGTTGCAGTCAAGATCATCCGAAGCGATGCCTTTCCAGTCAACGTTCTGGATGAGATCTTGAAGCGTTTTGAGCGTGAAGCCAAATCCCTGGCAAAACTCTCCCACCCCAACATTGTTAAAGTGCATGATTACGGCGAACATGAAGGTTCGCCGTATCTCGTCATGGAGTATCTGCCGGGCGGCACGCTGAAGAAGTTGCTGGGCAGGCCGATCCCGTGGCAGGATGCGGTGCGCCTGATTCTGCCAGTGGCGCGCGGAGTGGCATATGCTCACAAACGCGGTATCTTGCATCGAGACATCAAACCGGCGAACGTGCTGATCACTGATGATGGGGAACCGATGCTCTCCGATTTCGGGATCGCCAAGTTATTCGAAGCGGAGCAGACCACAGCGTTGACCGGATCCGGAATGGCGATCGGGACTCCCGAATACATGGCACCGGAACAATGGACCGGGGTGACCAGTCCGCAATCGGATCTGTATTCGCTGGGCATCGTGTTGTATGAAATGGTGGCGGGACGCAAGCCGTATGTGGCGGATACACCTGCGGCGATCCTGATCAAACAGGCGACGGAGCCATTGCCCAGTCCGCGCAAATTTGCGGTTGATCTTCCCGATGACTTGGAACTTGCCCTGATCAAGGTGCTGGCAAAGGAACCAGCGGATCGCTATAAGGATGTGAATACCTTTATCGGTGCGTTGGATGCTCTCCATATAGGTACGCCAGTGATGGCTCCCCCTGTTCCCGAAACAAAACTTGCGGAAAAGCCTGTTACGATTCCAACCCCGGAAACAGTGGCTTCCGTTCCCCGGCAGGCACCGATTGCGTTGGGCGGTGAGACCATCTCTGCTGTGGAACTCGAGACGGTGCAAGGATCGTTGCCTGCTCCCATCCCGGTAAAGCGGACCCGTCCTACGATCCAGTTTTCCCGTAAGTGGATTGGTCTGTTGATCGGCGGAGTTGCACTGGTGCTGGTGGCATGGCTGGGGTCACCTTTGATCGGAAAATGGTTCTCTCCTGCGGCGGTCCCTACCGAAACGGTGACTGCAACACGAGCGGTCAGCACGCAACCGATTCTTCCCTCTCAGACGGTTCAACCAAGCCTGACGCCCACTGAGACAATCATCCCAACCGCTACTTCCCTGTCACCTGAGATCACAGACAATAAGGGTGTTTCCATGATGCTTGTCCCTGCAGGGGAGTTTACGATGGGAAGTAATGATGGTAATCAGGATGAAAAACCCGCTCACAAGGTTTATCTTGACGCTTTTTACATGGATAAATATGAGGTAAGTAATGCGATGTACAAAAAGTGCGTAAACGCGGGTTTTTGCGAACCGCCATTGAATCCTAATTCTTTTACTCATTATAATTATTATCATGACGCCCAGTATGCTAATTATCCTGTGATCAACGTTGATTGGTTGAATGCATCGAATTATTGTGAATGGGTTGATGAAAGATTGCCTAGTGAGGCTGAATGGGAGAAAGCGGCTCGTGGTACAGATGAGCGCATGTATCCATGGGGAAATATATTTGATGGGACACAAGCCAATATCATTGATGCTAACAATTATTTGACATATGATGTTGCGCCTGTAGATTCCTACCCTGATGGTGTGAGCGTATATGGGATATTTCATATGGTAGGTAACGTTCCCGAATGGGTGAATGATTGGTATGACAAGGATTATTACGTAAACTCTCCTGAACGGAATCCAAAAGGTCCCAATAATGGGAGCCTTCGGATTTTGAGAGGAGGTCCTGGATACTTTCGATCAACTGAGCACTTATCATTAACTTATGCTCGCTTGTCTACTGACCCGCTCATTATTTGGAATATTCCCAATGATCCAACAATGTATTATAAATACACAGGTTTCCGTTGCGCCACGGATGTAACAACATTACAATCATCAGCTACACAAACCCCAACCCCTGAGCCCGTAAATATCTCATCCACGCAGATCACGGATGACAAGGGCGTTGCAATGGTGCTTGTGTCGGAAGGCAAGTTCATCATGGGGAGTGATCACGGCTACGCGGATGAGAAACCCGTACATGAAGTTTATTTAGACCCTTATTACATTGATAAGTACGAAGTGACTAATACACTCTACAAGGCTTGTGTTACCGCAGGGATGTGCAAGCCGCCGCGGGATGCCGGTTCCAACACCCGCTCTGAGTATTACTACAATGTTGAGTTTGATAACTACCCTGTGATCTATATGAATTGGGATCAAGCCAAAACCTATTGCGAATGGCGTGATGCGAGATTGCCAACCGAAGCGGAGTGGGAAAAAGCCGCACGCGGCACCGATGGTCCTGACCCCTGGTGGAAGGATGCCATTGATTGCGGTAAATCAAAGTATTTCCAATGCACAAATGACACTGCTGAAGTGGGTAGTTATATGGATGGGGTCAGTCCCTATGGCGCATATGACATGGTGGGAAATGTTTGGGAGTGGGTGTCGGATTGGTACTCTTCGGAATATTACTCCATCTCACCGGATACCAATCCACAGGGTCCATCCACCGGGAAGTTTAGAGCGTTACGCGGAGGCTTTTACTTCTTTAATAACCATTGGTTCAATAGTGGAACACATCGCAGTGGAACTGTACGTTCCTATATTTATGACTATATGATCGGCTTCCGTTGTGCCAGGGATGCAACCCCATAACAAACACCCCGCCGCAGGGACAATCGTCCCTGCGGTTTTTAGTCGTATAATCCTCTCAATCACACCAAAACGGGACGGATATGACCGAGGCCAGACGCCCATTAAAGGTTTTTCTCTGCCACGCCCACGCGGACCGTGACCCCGTCCCACAAGGGGATGATATGCGCGCACTCTACGCCCGCCTGACCACACTTGCTCCGGGCGCACACCTGCCCTGGCGGGCGGTGTCAGGGAGTGCCGGGGAAGACGGCGTGGACCGCTACGCATGGCTCGACAAAGAGAAACCCTGTGGTGAGCCGCGTCGAACCATCCTCACAGGACAGGATTGGGAATTGGAAATCCGCAAGGCTGTGTGCGAGAGATAGCCACCGCGAAAAGTGGGTATAATCGTCCTCGTCAATTATGAACATCCAAGACATCATTTCTGCTATTCAAGAAAAGCGCATACGCATCACTGACCACGCGGACGATGAGGCGCAGGCAGACTATCTCACGTTCGATGAGATATTCTTGAGCGTATTGCAGGGCGAAGTGATCGAAGATTATCCAACCGATAAGCCTTATCCAAGTTGCCTGATCTATGGAGATAATTTTCAAGGCGAACCGATTCACAGCGTTTGGGCGTTCAATGAAAAGACAAAATGGGCTGTCTTAATTACCGTTTATCGTCCTGACCCCAATCGCTGGGTCAACTGGCGCGAAAGGAGAAAATAATGAAACCATTTGACAAATGCCCCGTCTGCGGCGGGGAACTGGTTGAAAAGGAAGTGGAAAAACTGCTTAAAGGCGGTGTGAATACAGCTGTCTTGAAAGTGACTGCTGAAGTCTGTTTGCAATGCGGCGAGAGACTCTACCCCGAAGAGACCGTGCGTCGCTTCGAGCAAATCCGCCAGAAACTGGCAAATGAAGATGTCGCTGGTTTCCTGTTGCTGGGACAAACCTATCAAGTAGCATAGTCAAAACGACGCGTCTCTCAAATGGGCGCGTCGTTTTTCATCCTTCATCCTTTATGGACAAACGCCCCCTCAAAGTCTTCCTCTGCTACGCCTACGCGGACGTCCCACAAGGGGATGATATGCGCGCACTCTACGCCCGCCTGACCCAAGACGGCGTGGACGCGTGGCTCGACAAAGAGAAACCCTGTGGTGAGCCGCGTCGAACCATCCTCCCAGGGCAGGATTGGGAATTGGAAATCCACAAGGCTGTTTGATGGTCTGTAATATTGGGCGGTATAATTAGCTTTGGAAATCAAAATGACAAAAATCTATCTTGATACGTGTTGTCTCAATCACCCGTTTGATGATCAAACTCAGGAAAGAGTTCGTCTTGAAGCGGAAGCAGTATTGGCGATTTTGTCTCGAATTGAAAAAGGCGAATGGGATTGGGTTGGCAGTGATGTGTTGATGGACGAGATTGAGCAAACACCTGATACGCAGAAATTGAGTCGGGCAAGATTGTTGTCAGGCTTTATCAAGCAAATGGTTGAAATTGGCGAGAAGGAAGCCAAACGAGCCAAAGATTTACACAAGGAAGGCTTTCAATTGTGTGCACGCAAAGGATGTCAGGCGGCGAGAGGTAAAAGAGAGCGGGCGGAGACGAGTTTGTGCCAGTTACCGCTCATCCAAGCGGTGCGAGCTTTGG
>JBFYRY010000046.1:0-27689 GCA_041302025.1 Chloroflexota bacterium
GCGCATGCCCTTGGTCTCGGCTCCGGTTTCGGCAACGACATGCTGCGCATCGGAAACATCAAAGCCTTCATGGATGGCGCCCTCGGTCCGCACACCGCCGCCATGTTCCAGCCCTATATCGCCGAAGAAAACAACCGCGGCATCCTCAACATGGACGGCGAGGAACTCTTCGAGCACGGGCGCAAAGCCGCGCAGGTTGGTCTTGGCATGACCGTTCACGCCATCGGCGACCGCGCCAACCACGAAGTGCTCGATGCCTACGAGCAACTCCGCGCCTACGAGACCGAACATCATCTGCCGCACCTGCGCCATCGCATCGAACACGTGCAAGTGCTTCATCCCGACGATGCGGCGCGCCTCGGCAAACTGGATATCGTCGCCTCCATGCAATCCATCCACGCCACATCCGACATGCTCATGGTGGACGCATTCTGGGGACCAGAGCGTTCGCGCCTCGCGTATGCCTGGAAGACCCAGCTGGATTTCGGCGCGCGCCTCGCCCTCGGATCGGACGCGCCGGTCGAATCGCCGAATCCGTTCCTGGGATTGCACGCCGCCGTCACCCGCAGGCGCACCGACGGCTCCCCCTCAGCCGAAGGCTGGTACCCCGAACAAAGGCTGACCCTCGCCCAGGCATGGGAGGGCTACACCCTTGGTCCCGCCTACGCCGCCTACATGGATGACCGCATCGGCAGGCTCGCCCCAAACCATCTCGCCGACCTGATCGTGCTCGAAAAAGACCCGTTCCAATGCGACCCGAATGATTTGCTTACGCTCGAATCATCGGCTACAATGGTAAATGGAGAATGGGTCTGGCAGTCTTCATAAGGACACGACATGGCGGAACAACAACACCTTTCACCTGAAATGCTTGTCCCACGCATGGGGGAATATCTGGTTCACAAAGGTCTCGTCTCTGCAGATGACCTGCAAAAAGCGCTTGCCTACCAGCAGGAGGAAAACGCCAAAGGCAACACAATCCTGCTCGGACAGGCACTGATCGACCTCAAGTTCATCGAACGTGCCCAACTTGACCAGGCGGTCACCGAACAGATCATCCAGTTGCGGTCTGCATTGCAAGCCGCCAACCGCACGCTTGAAAGACGCGTCGAGGAACGCACTGCTGAATTACAGAAGGCGCTCGAACGTGTCTCCGAACTCAGCCAGTTGAAGGCAAATTTCATCTCGAACATTTCGCACGAACTGCGCACACCGTTGACCCACATCAAGGGGTATGTCGAATTGCTGATCACCGAATCGCTGGGACCAGTCACCGAGGAGCAGAAACACGCCCTGCAGGTCAGCCAGCAATCCAGTTCAAAGCTCGAGACGTTGATCGAGGATCTCATCATGGTCTCGCTGGCTTCACGCGGCGAGTTGAGCATCAAACAGGAGAATGTGGATATCCGCCGCCTTGCCAGCCTGGCGGTCAAATCGTTTGCCGGGAAGGCAGTGGAACGCGGCGTGAACCTGCATGCCGTCATCGACGAAGATGTACCCCTGGTGCAAGCAGATTCGCAGAAGATCGCCTGGGTGATGGGTCAACTCATCGATAACGGGGTCAAATTCACACCCGCAGATGGAAACGTGGTGGTCAGCGTCAAACGTGAAGGGGAAAATCTCGTCATCGTATCCATCACAGACACGGGCATCGGCATCCCATCCAGCCACCTCGACGATATCTTCGAACCGTTCCATCAATTGGACAGTTCCACCACGCGCCGGTATGGCGGCACGGGACTTGGGCTTTCGCTGGTGCGGCAGATCATCGAAGCGCACGGCTCCATGCTCGATGTACAATCCGCCGAGGGACACGGCTCGACCTTCAAATTTCCGTTGCTCGCCATTGCCGGTGCAAAATAGCTCATGGACATTTCAACTCTCGCCTACCTGCAGGAATTGACAAAAACGACATCCAGCGCGCGGGATTCGCGCGACGCAATCGAAAAATTCCTTGTGAAGCTGAGGGAGCAATTCGTCTTCGATAACGTGGCGGTCTATCTTCAGGATAGCACGAACCAGATACTCGATATTGCCTATGCGCGCGCCGTGGGACGCGCCAAAAACGCCGAGGCGGATGCGAACTGGGGGGAGGATTTTGGCGGGCAGGTGATCGCAAAGGGAAAACTTCTATTGCAGGATCCCAACCCTGAAACCCCGCCCGACGACCGCCTGCACCAGGCGTACCTGCTGGGTCTGCCAATGCAGGTGGATGGATTGATCAAGGGAGCATTGGTATTCGTTCGGTTCGGCGGTCCCACATACGAACAAAGTCATATCGTCATGGCATCGGTTGCAGCGGAACTGCTTGCGATGGTGTTCGAACGCGTGACCTGGAAGGAAATGCACGAGGAACTGCACGAGCTCAAGCGCCAGATGCAATTGCAGGAGGATTTTGTCAGCACCATTTCGCACGAACTGCGCACACCGCTGGGTTTCATCAAGGGATACAGCACCAGCCTCCTGCGGCAGGATACCAACTGGGATGAAGAAACCCAGCACGAATTCCTGACCATCATCGATGAAGAGGCGGATCGTCTGACCCTGTTGATCGAGAACGTGCTCGAAGCGGCGCGCCTGCAAAGCAAGACCCTCCCGCTTCGTTTCCAAACGTTGAGGCTGGATGCCGTTTTACGGGATGTTGTCCAGCGGATTTGCGCCCGCTACAAGGACCTGGACGTGAGCATGGACATACAGAGCACGGTGTCGCTTCACGGCGACGGTGTGCGTCTGGCGCAGGTCTTTGACAACCTGTTCACCAACGCGATCAAGTACGCGCCCGGCACGCCGATCTTTGTCGTTCTCAGGCAGGTTGGCGAAAGCCTGATCGTATCCTTTATGGACCGCGGTCCCGGTATCCCCAAGGAATCCCTGCCGCTGATCTTCGAGCGTTTCTACCGGGTGCGTAATAACGAGAAGACCGTCACCGGAACCGGGCTCGGGCTTTATATTTGCAGGCAGATAATTGAGGCACATCGTGGTAAGATTTGGGCAGAATCAGATCCCGGTCAGGGAACCACGTTCTTCATTGAATTGCCCATCACCCCGCCGAAACAACAAGAAGGAGTCTCCACCTATGGCAAAACGCATTTTGATAGTAGATGATGAACCCCGTTATTTACGATTGCTCGAAGCCAACCTGCGGACGGAAGGCTATGAAGTGGTCACTGCGCAGGACGGCGCCCAGGCCGTGGATGTATTCTCCAACCAGCCCATTGATCTGGTGTTGATGGACGTGATGATGCCGAAACTGGACGGTTTCGGCGCCACACAACGCATCCGCGAATTTTCCAGCATCCCCATCATCATCCTCACAGCCAAAGGCGACGAACAGGACCGGGTGCGCGGACTCGATCTGGGTGCGGACGATTATCTCGTCAAACCTTTCTCCGCCACCGAACTGCTGGCACGCGTGCGCGCCGTTCTACGCCGCGCCCAACCCCCCAGCGAAGCCGGTCAATCGCGCTTCTTCACACACGATAACTTGAAGATCGATTTCGCCCGCGCCGAAGTCTGGCGCGGCGAGACGCCCGTTTCCCTTTCCGCGACGGAATATCGTTTGTTACTGCAATTTGCACATCATGTCGGCAAGATCATGACCTCCGAGGAACTGCTGACCAGTGTATGGGGTCCCGAATATCGCACCGACAAGGAGATCTTGTGGGTAAGCATTGCCCGCCTGCGCCAAAAACTGGAGGATGATGCGCACAGCCCAAAACACATCGTCACCCGTTCCGGCTTGGGGTACCTGATGCCGCCCATCGAGGGATGATGAAACCGGGAGACTGCGATGGTCGGTAAAACGATCCTGATCCTGGATGAGAACGCGCCCAGCCGTACTTTTCTTGCAAACACCCTGCGCGAAAAACAGTTCAAGGTACTTGAAGCCGCGACCGGCAAGGAAGCATTGATCGTTGCCTGGCGCGACGCACCCGACCTGATCCTATTTGACCCCGTACTGTCCGATATCCAGGACGAGGAATTCATCTTAAAGCTTCGCAATAACATGCGTACCAGCAAGACGCCGTTGATTGCGATCTCCAGCGACCCTGGTCCCACGCGCAAGGAAATGTGCATCAATGCCGGGGTCAATGAATATCTGATCAAATCTGCGCAGGCTGTCCCAGCGCTGGAGGATACGCTTGTCCGTCTTTTCGGTGTCGGAAAGCCGACCGAAGTCACCCCCACCAAAGATAACGAGAAAAAAGGTCTTTTGATCGTCTTCCTGAGCGCCAAAGGAGGCACAGGCACATCGTCGCTTTGCGCCAACCTAGCGATGAACATTCAACAGAGCCAGACCGAGGCGCGTGTGGTTGTCGCAGACCTGGTCCTGCCCATCGGCTCGATCGGACAGATCGTCGGCTACGGAGGCGATCTCAACCTGGTAACGGTGGCAGACCTCCCATCCGGACAAACGAACGGGGAACACTTCCGAAAAAATCTACCGCAACCGGAATTATGGAAGTTCCAATTGCTGGCGGGTTCCCCCGATCCACAGCATGGAAATATCCTGAAGGGAGATCGTATCGAAGAGATCGTTGATACGCTCCGTTCCGCCTTTGATTTCATCGTCCTGGATATCGGACGCTCGCTCTCGCGCATCAGCCTGCCCTTGATCCAAAAAGCGGACCTCATCGTCCTGATTACTTCCACCGACCAAAGCACCGTCAAATTGACCAAGACTGTCTGGGAGTATTTGCAAACTCAGAGCATCGAGAAACAGAAAATTTACGCCATCTTGAACCGCGCAGTCGGGCTGGATGGATTGACCAAGACGGAAGCCGAGACGATCATCGGATTGGATATCAAAAAAGCAATGCCGTACATGGGGAGTAATTTTGCGCTGGCAAACAATCTTAACCAGCCCATCACGACAAAATATCCCACCGATACAGCATCGATCGTCCTGAAGGAAACGGCGGATGAAATGGTGAGAATTACCCGCCGCCTGCGCGCCATGTAAGCATGCCTTAACGAAGTGAAAGGTGATTTCCAGGGCATTTCGGCTACACTTTGAAACCAATTCACCGGAATAAATGCCGCGCGCGACGATATGTGCGGCTGTTTGTTATTGTTACCCCGGGTTGCGGGCAGGAGCCATGCTCCGAGGCATACCAGAACAGTGAGAGGCGCCATGACCATCGAATATGACGAGAAGGGCAAGATCTTTACGGATATCATCTCCAAGATTTCCGTATATGTCACCATCCAAACGACCATCCACACACTGCGTGGACGCATGCATATCCGCAGGGATCAGCGCATCAAGGATGAACTTGACGGGAACGACAAATTCCTCGCGTTGACCGATGTCACCGTGCAGAATGCGGATGGGAAAACGCTCTTCCAGGCTCCCTTCCTTGCGGTACAGCGCGCACATATCCTTTGGGTTCTTCCCGAGCAGGGCAATAATGAGGAGAGGAAATCCTGATGGCAACCCCTCTTTCCTCCAACTTTACGCGGTTAACCTCTGCCGACCTGCTCAAGTTCAAGCGTTATCTTGTCGAGAATGTCAGCCGCTCTCTTGAGGGCGAGGCACTGCAACTCGGAGACCGCGCAGAGATCATCGGACAACGCCTGAATGAAGCATATGTTCAAACGAAGGTCTCACTGCCTGAGGATATCCGCAAGCAGATATACAATGAGATCATCGATGAAATGACGGGCTTCGGTCCCATCCAGCCCCTGCTGGATGACCCCGATGTCAGCGAAGTGATGGTTAACGGGCCGAAAAAGATATTCATCGAAAAAAGCGGCCGGGTGACGAAAAGCGGCATCACGTTCGACGATGACGATCATGTCATGCGGATCATCGACCGCATCATTCTGCCCCTCGGCCGCCGCGTGGATGCGGACAGTCCCACCGTGGATGCCCGCCTGCCAGACGGTTCCCGCGTCAACGCAGTGATCCGTCCCGTCTCGATCGATGGTCCATGTATCACCATCCGAAAATTCAAAAAGGACAAACTCAAGATTGAGGATCTCGTCAAATTTGGATCCCTTACCAAGAACATGGGTGAGTTTCTGCGGGCCTGCGTGCATGCCCACTTGAACATTGTCGTTTCGGGCGGCACCGGTTCGGGCAAGACAACGCTTCTTAATGTATTATCCAGTTTTATCCCCGAACAGGACCGTATCGTCACCATCGAGGATGCGGCAGAGTTACAACTCCAGCAGGACCATGTCCTTCGTTTGGAAACAAAGGTTGCGAATATCGATGGCAAGGGTGCGGTGACGATCCGCGACCTGGTGAAGAACTCCCTGCGTATGCGTCCGGATCGCATCGTGGTCGGTGAATGCCGCGGTGGCGAGACATTGGACATGTTGCAAGCCATGAATACCGGGCATGACGGGTCATTGACCACACTCCATGCCAACTCCCCACGCGATGCTCTCTCCCGCATGGAGACGATGGTGCTGATGTCAGGCATGGACCTGCCGCTCAAGGTGGTGCGCCAGCAGATCTCATCTGCCATCGATCTCATCGTCCAGCAGACCCGTTTGAAGGACGGTTCGCGCAAGGTGACCGCCATCACCGAGGTGGTCGGCATGGAAGGTGAAACTGTGGTGCTTACCGATGTCTTCAAGTTCGAACAGACCGGCATTGGTCCCGATGGCAAGATCCTCGGCGAGTTGAAAGCCACCGGTATCCGTCCGCTCTTTATGCCGAAACTGGATGCGGCAGGCTTCAAACTGAACGCCGAAATATTCATGCCCTCTCCCGGCGGATCAAGCATGGGGCAGAGGCGCTAGAAGATTTTGCTTCTGCTATAATCAGGTCAACGCCTCGACTGGGCGTCTTTGAGGAGTTATGGACACCAAGTCCCAGATCACCATTCGCACAAAAAAACTCGGCTTGCTGATTCGCGATGCCCGCCTTACCGCGCGCAGGAGCGTACAGGAATGTGCCCAAGCCATCGGCATCAAGACAGGACTCTTCCGCGCATACGAAGAGGGACGCAAAGCGCCGTCTTTGCCGGAATTGGAAACACTGGTCTTTTTCCTTGACCTGCCGCTCGATCACTTCTGGGGCAGGGAAGTGAAATCGGAAAGCGCCCGGCCACACGAGAACCTCGACCTATCCAAACTGCTTGCCGTGCGGCAACGCAAGATCGGCGCGCTCCTGCGGCAGGAACGCATGAACGCATCCATTTCGATCCGCAACCTGGCGCACGAGACCGGCATCTCCGGCGCCCGCATCAAAGCCTATGAATTGGGCGAGCGTCCGATTCCCCTGCCCGAACTGGAGATACTGGTCAAGACGCTGGGCGGAAGGGTCGAATCATTCTTCGACCGGAGCGGACCCGTGGGACAATGGATGCTCAGCGAAGAAGCCATCCAACACTTCCTTGAAATGCCGGCGGAACTGCGTGAATTCGTGGCACTACCGGTCAACCGTCCGTACATCGAACTCGCGATGAAATTGAGCAACATGTCTAGGGACAAACTGCGCTCGGTGGCGGAAGACATTCTCGATATTACCTTCTAGGAAGCCGTGAATAACATTCAACCGACCTCACTTGCCTCCCAGGGTAAACAGGAATATGAAAAGAAAAATTACGCCGCCGCGGCGGAGTTATTCTCGCAAGCCGCGCAGGCGTACGCCGCCGCAAAGGACGAATTGAATGCGGCGGAGATGAAGAACAACCAGAGTGTGGCTTTATTGCAGGCAGGAAAAGCAAAGGAAGCCCTGCAGGCGACCGACGGCACTGAAACGGTTTTTCAGGAGGCAGGCGACCTGAAGCGCCAGGGCGTTGCCGTTGCGAACCGCGCCGCCGCGTTGGAAGGGTTGAAGAAATGGAGTGAAGCGCTGTCGGAATATGACCGCGCCGCGTCCATTCTTGAGCAAGCCGGTGAAGGCGATATGCACTCGACGGTACGCAAAGCCGCCGCGAATTTGAACCTCAAACTCGGGCGCGTCACCAATTCGCAAATGGATGTGTTCGACTCGCTCCGCCTGGCAGAAAAGCCCACACTCACCCAGCGTATTATGAAATTCCTGTTACGCATTGGAATTATTCGATAACTTCAGGTGACAGTTGATCCATGAGAATAGATTGTCACCTTCTGTAAGGTGAATATTGTTCAACACTCTGGTTCGCCCGGCGGATATCAACGACCATCAGCAATTATCGAACCTGGTTTTTTTTGAGACACGCCTTCACCGTCACCTCGATTGGCGCACGCCCCTGGAATGGCTGGGGGCGCCGTTTTATTGGGCTCTGGAGGATGGAAAACAGATCACAGCCGCACTGGCATGCCCTACCGAAGCGGCGGACATTGCATGGGTGCGGTTGTTTGTTTACGCGGGGAGATGGTCTGCAGAGAACGCTTGGAATATCCTTTGGAATACGGCCCGGGATGAGATTGCCCGCGCAGGAGGGGCAAAAGTGGCGGTGATCGCCATGCAGCCCTGGTTTCAAAGCGTGCTCGCCGCGAGCGGATTCGAAAACCGTCAGAACATTGTCATGCTCGAGTGGCACGGCTTCGCCAGTCAGCCCCGGGCGTCGCGCGAAGCGGGTGTCCACATCCGCAAGATGGAGGAGGCTGACCTGCCCGAAGTCGTAAGGGTGGATGCGGCGGCATTCCCTCCCTTGTGGCAAAATCCGCTTGACACTCTTCGCAGGGGATATGCACAGTCATTGAGCGCGACTGTGGCAGAGAATGAACACGGGATCATTGGGTATCAGATCTCCACGGGCGGCCGGATGCGTGCGCACCTGGCGCGGCTGGCAGTGGAGCCATCGTCACAGGGATGCGGCGTGGGACGGGCGATCCTGGACGATCTGTTTACGAGGCTGTATCAATTCGGAATTCCAAACCTTTCCGTCAATACACAAAACGATAACGATATTTCGTTGCGTCTTTACAAAAAGACAGGGTTTCTCCTCACGGGCGAGCAATATCCCGTGTATACTTTCGATGTTCCGGTTTATTCATAACGCACAAGGAGGCTGAAATGACCGTCAGGGAAGATGCAACCATTATCAATTCACTCGTGCGGCAGGCGCTGACCTCCGCCCAGGAAGTGATGGGCGATCACGGATTGAATACCGTCCTGCACACCTGCGGGCTGGAAAGATTTATCGGCAATTTCCCGCCGAACGATCTCCAACCTTCGATCCAAGCATCGCAATACGCGAAATTCAACGAAGCCATCGAGGCGTTTTACGGGCGCGGCGGCAAGGGCATTTTGCGCCGTATCGGCAAGGCATCCTTTCAATACGGAGTGCGTGAACAGTCTGCATTGCTGGGCGTTGCCGGGGTGGCGCTTAAGTTATTGCCGGAGAGACAGCGCATCAAATTCATCCTCAACGGCATGGCAGACGCGCTGAAGAAAAGCAACCCCGAAGTGAACGCGTGGGTCGATGAAAGCAACAATAAACTTGCCTATGTGGAATCGACATGCGCCATCTGCCACAGCCGCCATAGCACGGAACCGATCTGTCATCTTTATGTAGGCTCGGTCTCCGAAGCGGTGCAATGGGCGACCGGCAGGGAATACGTCGTCACCGAAACACACTGCCTTGCGAAAGGCGATGAGTATTGCAGGTTCGAAGTGGGAGAAGTCCGTCCGTGAGCGATATAAAATTTTCCAACCGCATCCTCCGCCGTTTTGTGGAAACAGCCGCACTCGAACTGGGCACAGACCAGTTTGCCGCGATGCTTGCCATCTCAAAACTGCCCGCTGAATGGGCGAAACCCGCAACGTTCACAAAGACCGATCCCGTCGAATCCGCAAAAACATTTGCCGCCCTGCAAGCCGCGATGCGCACCTATTACGGACGCGGCGCGCGCGGCGTTCTCCTGCGCGTGGGACAACATCTGTGGCATCATCTTCTGGAGGATGCCGCACTCGGAGGCAAGGCACAAGCCGCGGTTATCAAGCGACTTCCTTTGACTGCGAGACGGAAATCCACGCTGGAACTGCTGGCGCGTTTCATCGGGAATCAACCGGGCGACATCACGGTTCACACCCTGGACCTCGACCTGCTTCTCGCGGACCATGCCTCTCCCGCGGCTGACAGCCAGCGCGAGTCAGGCCCGATCTGTTTCGTGACCCTGGGGTTGATCGGCGAGAGTCTCTTTTGGGCGACCGGGCAAAATCATGACGTGGCTGAGACTTCATGCAAGGCACAGGGACATCAAAACTGCGAATTCAAGATCACCGTTGGAAGGTAACATGAAGACATTCGAAGCATTTTTTGAAGGCACGGATGGCACCATATTCCAGGTTCAAGGCTGGGAACCCGATCAGAACACCAAAGCCATTGTCGCACTCATCCACGGACTCGGCGAACACACCGGTCGGTATGCCCATGTCGGCAAAGCATTGACCGATGCAGGCTATGCCCTGTTTGGCTTCGACCTGCGCGGTCACGGCAGGTCAGGCGGCGCTCGCGGATATACTCCATCGCTCAACGCATATATGCAGGATATGCGCGCTTTCTTCAAGTACCTGGTGACGCGGTATCCTGCACTACCGCACTTTTTGTACGGACACAGCCTCGGCAGTCTGTTATCCCTTGTGTACGCCATCCAGTACAGCAATGGATTGAATGGCGTGATGGTCAACGGCGCGGCATTACGCTCCGCTTTGCAGGAACAAAAAACGAAAGTTGCAATGGCAAAACTACTCGGCACCCTTGTCCCCGCCACGATAATCACCAGCGGGCTTGACGCATCAGCCATCTCACGGGACCCGGATGTTGTAAATGCCTACCTCAACGACCCGCTGGTGCATAACAAAGCCAGTTTGGGATTTGGCAAAGCGGCACTGGATGCCATTGACACATGCTTCACACGCGGGCAGGATATTATTCCACCCCTGCTTATCATGTATGGCACTGCAGACAAGGTCACCTATCCCAGCGGGAGCGAGGACTTTGCCAGGCTTGCCCGCAAAAAGAACCGGGATGTCACCTTGAAATCGTGGGACGGCATGTATCACGAGATCCACAACGAGCCGGAAAAGGCCGATGTTTTCAAATTCATGATCGAATGGCTGGATGGTCATTTGAAGTAAATCAACCAAACATCCCGCAGGTTTCTCGAAACACTCAAGGTTTTCACACATCAACCTGCGGTACACTTTTTAAGAACCCCCTAACCTTTTCCTAGACAAAAGTTTTCGGGCATGGGAAAATTCAGCCCCAGTATCCCCTTTAGGAGTTAATATGAGTCCGCACAAAACCAGCCAGCGCCAGGAACGGCGCGAACAGATCCGACGCAGGGATCAATCCAACCATCTCATCACGATCATCATGATCACACTCGGCGCGTTATTTATCGTTTCTGCAATCATCTACCCCCAGGTCAAACCGATCGTGGATGTTGTCACCGTGCAGTCAGTTCCCCGTCCCAATGTGGACCGCAACAGCATGGGCGACCCGAATGCCCCGATCCAGATCGTCGATTATTCCGATTTCCAGTGTCCGTTCTGCGAGGATTTCTTCACCAAGACCGAACCCCTGCTGGTGAAATATTACATCGAGACCGGCAAGGTGAGGTTCACCTACCGTTCCGCCGGGAACTGGGTCAGCAACAACATAGCCCGGGCAACAGGAGCCCCCGCCAGGACCGAATCGCAGGACGCCGCGCATGCCGCCTATTGCGCCGCCGACCAGGGAAAATTCTGGGAAATGACAGATGCCCTGTTTGCCAATAACCGCGATGTGGAAGACCAGGGTTCGTTTGCCGTCCGCCGTCTTGCGACCATCGCCGAAACCGTCAACCTGGATATGAAGACATGGCAGGACTGCTTCGACAGCGGTAAATACGAGGAACAGGCGCAACAGGACCTGGAGGATGCCCTTGCCCTAAATATCACAGGCACGCCGTATTTTGTCATTACATACACGGTCAACGGCGAGATGAAAACCAAAACACTCAATGGCGCCCAGCCCTTCAGCACCTTTCAGGTGGAATTGGAAGCCATTTTGAACGAGATCAAAACGCAATAGATTCAGCATCCACGAAACGAGGAGTTTTTATGAGCATGGAAAAGAAAAGCAAGCGCCAGGAAAGGCGCGAGAAAATGCACCACCAGGCACAGCAAAGCCGCCTGATCACGATCGGATTGATCATTGCCGGGGCAGCGTTGCTGGTTTTGGCAGTCGCGTCGACGCAAAAACAGGCGGTTGAAAACATCGTGCCGGTGGCACCGCTTGAACTGCCCAACCGCGACGGGCTGACCATCGGCAACCCGGACGCCAAAGTCATGATCGATGTTTTCGAGGATTTCCAGTGTTCCGCCTGCAAGTATTTTTCTGAAAACACTGAACCGCTCATCATCCAATACCTGGCGGAACCGGGAAAGGCAAGACTCACCTTCCACAACTATCCTTTCCTTGACGGTCCCGATATCAACGGAGGAGCGTCAGACCAGGCGGCAAACGCAACCATGTGCGCGAACGAGCAGGGAAAATTCTGGGAAATGAAAGCCAGCATCTATGCCAATTTGGGCGGCGAGAGTCAGGGTAGTTCGAACAGACGCCTTGAGGCGATGGCGGAAAGCATTGGTCTGGATGTAACATCCTTCAATAATTGTTTCGATGCCAATAAATACGAGGAAAACATTCAAGCCGATTACGAGTACGGCCAGGAGCTCGGCGTCAGCGGCACACCGAGCGTGTTCGTGAACGGTGTCAGGGTGGGTGATGTTGGAAAAGTCCCCTCCTACCAGCAGATCGCAGAAGCAGTGGAACTCGCACTTGCCGCGGCGCAATAAAACAACAGCCTCTCGATTTTCAAAAAGGACACGGCTTTCGTGTCCTTTTTGATTCTGACGAGTGTATAATGAATCGGGATTATTCATTTTTCTTGAGGATTCATGATGAAACGTCGCACCATTCCCGCCCTGAATTATTTTCTTCTCATCGCATTGATTCTCACGTCCTGCAGTGGATTGCCGGTGCTTCCCACCACACCGCCGCCCACCCCGGCGCTCCCCACCACCCCCACCACATTCGTCCAGGCACTGCCGCCCGCATTGATCGAAACCGATCCGCCCGCCGGGAGCGTGCTCGGTCATCTTTCGCCGGTCACGTTCTACTTCAACCAGCCGATGAACAAGCCGTCGGTGGAAGCCTCCATCAGCGGATTTCCCGCCGGTGTGTTCACATGGACCGACGAAGCGACCGTCGTCTTCAGCCCTTCACAACCATATCAGCCCAATTCAAGACTGAAAATTTCAATCGCAAACTCCATCCAATCGGCAACGGGATTCGGGCTGGCTGAACCCATAAACATCTCCTACCCCGTTGCGGATTATCTGCGCGCGACGAATCTTTTGCCGAAGGTGAATGCCGCAGATGTGGATGTGGACGCGGCGATCGTCGCCTCTTTCAACCAGCCGGTGGTTGCCCTCGGTTCGGACGCGTCATCCCAGCCCGCGGCATTTTCCGTTTCCCCTTCCGTGCAGGGACGCGGCGAATGGATCAACACCAGCACGTACATCTTCCACCCCGAAACTCCGATGGCGGGGGGAACGGGATACACCGTCAGCCTGAACACAGACCTGAAAACGGTGACAGGTGTCGGCTTGGATGGAGGCGTGGAGAATTCTTGGAGTTTCACCACATCGCGTCCGCGCGTCGTCCTGCTGGAACCGTCCACAGCAAGTCCCATCCCGCTCGACCCCGAAATTAAATTGACCTTCAACCAGCCCATGGAGGCGGACAGTGTGCGCGCCAACTTCCTGTTCAGCGGCACGGAGGGGACGTTGAACGGCGCGTTTTCGTGGAACGAGAACGGCACGGTGCTGACGTTTGTACCGGACAAACTGCTGGAGCGCAATGTCGGTTATCTTTTGAATGTGGGCAGGGATGCAAGATCGATTGGCGGCATGACGCTCGGCGAGGATTACGGCGCGGTACTGCGGACGTTCAATTATTTTGCCGTGGTCGCCGCCGACCCGAACCTCGGTTCGACAAAGATCACGTTCAACTCGCCGCTTCCCGAAGGGGAGTATGACAACTTCGTGACGGTGACGCCTGCATTGAGCAACTTCAACGTGGACGAATCGGATGACGGACTCGACCTGTACGCGCGCGGCGATTACATTCCCGATACGAATTACATCCTCCAGGTTTCGGGTGTGCTCAAGGACCGCTGGGAGCAATCGCTGGGCGACCCGTTCATTTTGAATTTCCGCACACCGCCGATCACACCAACGGTGAACGTGCCGTATTTCGGCTCGTCCACGCTGTTCGTGCGACCCGACGACGCGGCGCTGTACGCAAGCGCGGCGAACATCGTCAACGCGGATGTGACCGTGGACTCGCTGACCGCGCAGGACTTTTTCCTCCTGCAGGGTTCTCTCGATAACCAGCAGGCATACACGCCGAAGAATCCATCCCTGTACCCGCAGGCGCTCAATGTGCCAGCCACCGAATTCCGCGATGTGAAATTGAAACTCGCGGCGCAGAACAACCAACTTGTGCCGGGTCTGTATTATGTTCATGTGGCATCTTCGCAGCTTTCACCGAAGACCAGAACGGTATATCTCGTCGTGTCGAGCCATGTTAATCTGTCTTTCAAGGTTGGCGCCACAGAGGCTCTCGTCTGGGCGGTGGACCTGCCGACGCAGACTCCGATTGCGGGCGCTCCAACCGGCATTTACGATGGCGCCGGGAACCTGCTTGTCTCCGGTGTGACCGATGCGAACGGGTTGTGGAAGACCGATATCCCCGCCACAGACCGTCCGTTGTTCGCCATGCTCGGCCAGCCGGGCGACGACAACTTCGGGTTGGCGGTCAGCAGTTGGGATATGGGCGTGCGGGCATGGGATTTCGGCTATCGGCAGGAAGTGCAAGCCCCGCGTAATGAGATCTACATGTACACCGACCGTCCCATCTACCGCCCCGGGCAGACGGTGTACTTCCGCGGTGTGGTGCGGCAGGCGTTCAACGGGCGCTACGAACTCCCGGCGGTTGCCGACGTGACATTCAACCTGCGGGACGCGAACGGTACGCAGGTCAACACATATAACCTTCCGCTTTCGCCGTATGGCACGTTCTACGGGGAGTTCAAATTGTCCGATGACGCCGCGCCGGGACATTACACCTTCGAGAACAAGGTGCTCGATCTGTATTTCTCCTTCCAGGTGGCGGAGTACCGCAAGCCCGAGATCAACCTGAGCATGGCGCTTTCACCGCAGGAGATCAAAAACGGCACCCCCGCGCGGGCAGATGTAAAGGCGCAATATTTCTTCGATGCACCCGCCGGGAATGTGGATGTGAAGTGGTCGCTGTATGCCAGGACCGATTCGTTCCACATCCCGCGTTACAGCACCGGTCTATTGGATGATTCGTGGCTGGATGTGTTCCACTTTCCGGGGTATTCCGGTCCCGATTATTTTGGGAGACTCATCGACGAGGGAACGGGTCAGACCACCCCGGAGGGGACTCTGTCCATCGACCTGCCAGCCATCCCTGAGACCGAAGCGACGCAACTCGTCACCCTCGAAGTGACCGCCACCGACGCATCTGGACTCCCTGTGAGCGCACGCGCCGAGTTGCGAGTCCATCCCGCCGATTTTTACATCGGCATCCGCCCCGATCAATGGACCGGTACCGCGAACCAGCCGGTCGGCTTCGATGTGTACACCGTGGACTGGGCGCAGAATCCCTCCGGCGACAAGGCGTTGCTGGCGGAATTCAAACAGATTCGCTGGGAGAAAACCCTGGATGAGAATGGCTTCCCGAAATACACGCCGGTGTACTCGCCGGTAGGAAGCAGTAATCTGGCGACAGCCCCCGACGGCAGGGCGCGGCTTTCGTTCGTCCCGCCGAATTCGGGCACGTTCATGCTCGATGTTTCGGGCGGCGGCGCTCGGACCCAGACCCTGGTCTGGGTGGGCGGAGCGGCTTCGGCTTCGTGGCCGGACCTGCCGAACCAACGGATCGAAATTACAGCCGACCGCGAATCGTACAGTGCGGGTGACACTGCGAAGGTCTTCATCCCGAACCCGTTCGCTGTGAATTCGCTCGCGCTGGTGACCGTGGAACGCGGCATCGTTTCAAAAGCGGAAGTGATCCAACTCAGCGGAAGCGGGAAGGAATACTCCCTGCCGCTCACCGCCGACGATGCGCCGAACGTGTACGTCAGTGTCATCGTGATGGGACAGGGCAACGATTTCCGTAAAGGGCTCCTCAATCTCCCGGTTGCGCCGGATGCGCAGAAATTGAATGTGCAGGTGTTGTCGAATCCAACGCAAGCGGGACCGCGCGACAATGTCACCTTCGATGTGCAGGTCACCGACAATACCGGCCAGCCGGTGCAGGGAGAATTCTCCTTCTCGGTGGTGGATAAATCGGTGCTGGCTCTGGCGGACCCGAACGCCGAGGATATTCTGCCCGCCTATTACAGCAACCAGCCGCTCGGCATCGACACCGGTTTCTCGGTGGCGGCATACAGCGGGCGGAACGTGAACCTGCCCGGCGGTCTCGGCGGCGGAGGCGGCGAAGGGGCGATGGTTGTCCGCGAGAACTTCCCCGATACCGCCTATTGGAATCCCTCGCTCATCACGGACTCTGCAGGGCGCGGACAGGTGATCATTACCCTGCCCGATTCGCTCACCACGTGGAAGGTGGATATCCGCGGTTTGACCATGGATACGAAAGTCGGCCAGGCAGAGACAGAGATCGTCGCAACCAAATCCCTGCTCATCCGCCCCGTGACGCCGCGCTTTCTGGTCAACGGCGACCACGCCCTGATGGCGGCGGTGGTCAACAACAACACCTCCAGTCCGTTGAGCGTGAGCGTCAACCTGCAGAGCGAAGGCTTTGTGCTCGATGAACCGGATAAAGCCACCCAACAGGTGAACGTCCCTGCCAATGGAAGGAAGCGGGTCGAATGGTGGGGCAAGGCAAGCTTGGCGGAATCGGCTGATCTTGTTTTCTCCGCAACTACAGCAGGCTCACCTGCCTTGCAGGATTCGGCGCGCCCGGCGTGGGGCAAACTTCCCATTTTGCAGTACACCGCGCCGCAGGCATTCGTCTCGGGCGGGGCACTGCGCGCGCACGTTCACGCCCTCCGCCGGAGGCGGCTTGGAGTTGGAATTAAGTCCCTCGCTGGCTGGCAGTTTGTTATCTGCGTTGGAAGCGATGGAAGTCCCCGATCACGCATTGAGCGCGGAGGCGAGTCTCTCGTACCTCCTGCCGAATCTTGAAGTCCATCGCTCCCTCAGCGGCGCAGGCTTGAACGACCCGAAACTGACGGAGCGCGTGACAAGGAACATCAACACCAGCGTCAGCCGGCTGGCGAATTTACAAAATGAAGACGGCGGCTGGGGCTGGTGGGGCAAAGCCTCCCCTGCTGGAACGGGAGGGGCGTCCGACCCATACATCACCGCTTATGTGTTCTTTGGCTTATTGCGGGCGCGCGGCGCGGGCATCCCAGTGAACGATACCGTGCTCCAAAACTCGGGCATCTATTTGCAGAAGCAGGATTTCACCATCACCAACGATACGCCCGGCTCGCGGCTGGATGACATCGCCTTCATCCAATTTGTGCTGGGGCAGGTGAACAGCGCAATGGAGCCGACGGTCAACGCATTGTACGAGGCGCGTGGACGCCTGAGTCCATCGAGCATGGCATTGCTGGCATCCATCATCAACGCAAAGAATCCCGCCGACCCGCGCGTGCGCGACCTGATTTCGAATCTCGAAACGAGCGCCATCCAGACCGCCTCGAGCGCGCACTGGGAAATACCCGAAGCGAATCTCTTCACACGCGGTTCGCCCGTGTACACCACGTCCATTGTCGTGTACGTGCTCGCACAGATCGACTCGGCGAATCAGGTGGTCTTCAACGCCGTGCGCTATCTTGCCGCCCATCGCAATGCGCGCGGACTGTGGGGGTTCGGTCACGAGAACGCCTGGGCGATGATGGCGCTCAACAACGCCATGGTCGGCTTCGGCGACCTGAGCGCCGACTTCTCCTTTAACGCCATGCTCAACGGCAGTCCGCTGGCGAACGGCGATGTGTCCGGGGCGCAGGTGCTCACCCCCGTCACCGCGCAGGTGCCGCTTGAATACCTCTCGCCCAACACACCCAATCTGCTGACCATCACACGCGAGGAAGGTGCCGGACGCCTGTATTACAGAACGATCCTGCGACTCAACCAGCCGGTGGAACACGTCAAACCGCTGGACGCCGGGATGCAGGTCGAACGCATCTATCTGGATGGCAACTGCGCTTCGACTACGGGAGAAGCCCTCCGCTCAGCGCGAGGTTGCACGCCTCTTTCCACCATCAGATTTGGTTCCGTTAAAACGATCACCGCCCGGCTGACGCTGACTCTCGCGCGCGACGCGTACTACGTCATGCTCGAAGACTACATCCCCGCGGGCATGGAAGTATTGAACCGCAACCTCAAGACGAGTCAACTCGGAGCCGATGAGAGTGGTGTACAGATACAGTTCGACGACAAGGACCCCTTTGCGAACGGATGGGGATGGTGGTTGTTCAACGATCCGCAGATCCGCGACGACGGCATCCTCTACACCGCCAATTACCTCCCCGCCGGGACCTACACGCTTACGTACACCCTTATCCCGTTGCAGGCTGGGGAATATCGCGTATTGCCTGCCCATGCGTGGCAAGCCTTCTTCCCCGAGGTGCAGGGAACGAGTGCAGGAGCAGTGTTCGAGATCAAGCCGTAAGACCAATAGTGGCTAAAAGCAGAACTCGGAGGTTTTCAAAATCTCCGAGTTCTTTAATTAAAAGCAAGGTGCATCCTAAAGGATTGTAACTATGGCGTAAACCACTGGAATAATGGATAAAGCAATTCCAATACCTGCCAAAATTTTATCCAATCGTTCAACTTGCATCCTCAGCGTAACAATCCCTATTAACAGCCCAACAATTCCTACGAACATGCAAAGAGAAGATTTCGAGGCAATATGGAGATTGCGCCTATTCCACAAATTGCTGAAATCACACCAGTGGAAGTAAATTCAGCAAATCTGGGTGATCGAGATTTAGTAGGCATTCTCAAACGCTTTCCTTCAAAAATTTCCTTGTTTCCTCGATTTTATCCTTCTCCACTTTCCCATTCTCTTCCCAATACTCCAAAAGTTGACCGATCGTCAGCACCGCGTGCATGGAGTAGCCCGCCTGCGCCAGTGACTCTTTCGCGCCAGATTGACGGTCCACCAGCACAACGACATCTTTCACGACCAAGCCTGCACCGGTCAGTTTTTCGATGGCTTCGAATTTGCTTCCGCCCGTGGTGGCGAGATCGTCAATAACGACGACTGTCTCGCCCGCGTGATATTCGCCCTCGATCTCCGCTTTCGTGCCATAGGACTTGGCTTCCTTGCGCGGATAGATCATGGGATACGTCCCAGCGAGGCTGATGGCAGTGGCAATGGGAATGGCGGCGTAGGGTAAACCTGCGATGCGATCGAATTTCAAGTCTTTGAGTAAGGGTAAATACGCCGCACCGATCTGTTCCAGCAGTTTGGGATAGGTGATGATCTGGCGCAGGTCAATGTAAATGGGACTCTTGAGTCCCGACTTGAGGGTGAACTCTCCGAACTTGATACAGCCATTTTCTCTGAGGCTCTGTGACTCAGTGGCTAATTTCTCTTTTGATATGCAAAATATGATCTCGTATCTCCGCCGCGGCAAGACCGGGCTTTTCTGCGCGCGAAATGCCACGCGAGATGGGGATCAACATCCCTTTGCCATCTTTGCGTAGACCGGCTTTGAGCGCCGCTTCCAACTCTCCGCCCTGTGCACCGACGCCGGGCGCGAGGAACCACAGATCAGGTGCCGCGGCGCGGACGCGTTTCATCGCGTCAATGTGAGTCGCTCCAACCACAAGTCCAATGTTGTTTTTGGTGTTCCAGGTTTGGGCAAGTTTGGCAACGTGGACATAAAGTGGTTCATAGACTTCCGAAGTCTCCGAGACTTCGGAAGTCTTGACGATAATATCTTGCAAGTCACCGCTTCCAGAGTTGGATGTTTTGCAGAGCAGGAACACGCCTTTCTCTGGATAACTGAGAAATGGATCGATCGAGTCTTTTCCCAAATATGGGCTCAACGTGATGCAATGCGCGTCGAGGGTTTCAAATGCAGATTTGGCGTATGCTTCGGCAGTGGATGCAATGTCGCCGCGTTTGGCGTCGAGGATGACGGGGATCATCGAACCCATGCGATTCGATTCGCGTTGTATCGCTTCGATGACCTGCTTGAGCGCAGTCCAGCCTTCGGCGCCGAAGACTTCAAAGAACGCGGCGTTGGGTTTGAATGCCGCAGCGTAGGGCGCGGTCTGTTTAACGAGATTCAGGCAAAAGTCAAGGGCTGAAGCGGGAGAAGGCTCTTTGAGATCGCTCACGTGCGGGTCGAGTCCAACGCATAAGAGGGAGGAACAGTCGTCGACGCGTTTTTCGAGAAATGAAAAAAATGATTCCATATATCTCCATGTTTGAAAGTTTGAAGGTTGACAGGTTTGAACGTTCCAACCTTCAAACCTGCCAACTTGTAAACGTTACGCCTTACCCAACACCATCGCCAGCAATGCCATTCTCACGTACAGACCATACTCCATCTGCCTGAAGTACGCGGCGCGGGGATCGTCGTCGAAGTCCACACTGATCTCGCCGACGCGCGGGAGTGGATGCATGACCGCCATCTCCTGCTTGGCGGCTTTCATGATCTCGGGGTCGATCACATACGCGCCCTTGACCTTTTCATAATCGGCGGGATCTTCGAAGCGTTCCTTTTGCACACGGGTCACATACAGGATGTCGGTTTCAGGCAACACTTTTTCGAGCGAGCTGTATTCTGCCTGCGGCACATTCTTCTCCGCCACTTCATCCATCACTTCCTTCGGCATCTTCAAAATATCAGGCGAGACGTAATTCAACTTGATGTTGGTGAACTGCGAAAGCAGACGCGCCAGCGAGTGGACGGTGCGTCCGTATTTCAGATCGCCGAGCATGGTCACGGTCAGGTTATCGAGCCGTCCCAACTCTTCCATGATGGTGAACGTATCGAGCAGCGCCTGCGTGGGATGTTCGCCCACGCCGTCGCCCGCGTTGATCACCGGTTTCTTCGCCGCTTTCGCCGCGATCGCCGCTGAGCCCGTTTCAGGATGGCGCAGTACGATCACATCGGCATAACATTCGAGCGTGCGGATGGTATCGGGCAGGCTCTCGCCCTTCGACACCGATGAATATTTCACCTCACTGATCGGGATGACCGAGCCGCCGAGTCGTTCCATCGCCGCCGTGAACGACGACGACGTACGCGTGGACGGTTCATAAAAAAGATTGGCAAGAATTTTGCCCTTGAGCAGATCGAACGTCCCCACGCGCTCGACCATGCCGCGCATCTCGTGCGCCACGCCGAACACATACTCTAGGTCATTGCGCCCGAACTGCTTGACCGAAATAATATCCTTGCCATACCACTCGGCGTTTTTATTTTCGCCGAACGGTAGATGAGGGTTGGTGGATGAAGTTGGCATTTGTTTTGTCTCCTAGTCTTTTAGTCTTCTAGTCATCTTCTTCCGACTAGAAGACTAGCCGACAAGAGGACAAGAAGACCATTTATTTTGATCGGGACTCTGCTTGCACGCTGACAACGAATCCCGTTGAATCACATGGTTCTACGCTTCAACATTTCGCCGCTCGGACTCTTTCTACGGGTGAGGCTGATTCTGTTTCAATTAATCGTTCTCGTCCTCGACAACTTGCGGATTGTTTGAATTGTAAATATACGTATATAAATACAGCCCGATTAACAACCCGAGTGGTAGAGTGCTAGTTTCCAGAATTATTGTTCGGATGACCGCTAATGAAAATATATCTTTGACTTGAGGATAAAAAATCATGCCTCCGAAAATGATTGAACTTAACCAGCCAGTACCATTGGCTAAAACCCATAGATAGCCTCTTTTACGCTTCAATAAAAACCATTGCGGCAGTGCTACTAATGTTCCCATCAGGAAGTAGTTGAAGATGTTTAGTTCTTGAGCATACAATCGATAAGTTTCTACAGGGACAAAGAAATGAATCGCCCCTATTGTAAAAGCTGCAATAACACAACCGATAAATCCAGTTATTGCCCACCACTTAGGCAGGTAATCAGACAACAAAATCCACTGCAAAATGACAATGCAAGAAAGAACAAAAAAAGTAGAAATAATCGCAGGTACCCATCTTCCATTTTCTGTAGGATAGACACTGGGATATGCCCTAAGTGCTAATAATTCTCCAGTTGTTTTTGCGATTATCACGCTCAAAGTTATCTTTAGAAGAAATATTGATTTTGTAGTTGGTTTTATCATTATTTCATTACATCCTTTTGTCTCTTTCACTCATCCTCATGCCCATGCCTGTGATGGATATCGGGCATGTGATCGTGCGCGCTTGAGGGTGCGTCGCACCTTACCCATAGGCGAATCTGGTTAAGAAGCAGAATCTCATCGAGTAGTTTTATCTCATTAAACATGGTCCCCATTCGGGGATGACATGCGACGCACTCCTTTATCCTCTCACATTCCTTCCATATCCTTGCTCTGCCAAAACCTTCCCATCTTCAAAAGCGATTTTTCCACGTAATACAACTTTCCTCACCTTGCCTTTGACCTTCCACCCCTCGAACGGAGTCCAGCCGCAGCGGGTGAATTGATTCTCCGCTTTGATCTCATAGACAGCGTTTTCATCCACTTCAACGAAGGTTTCCTCCTGTTCGGGGAGATGGAATATTTTGCGCGGGTTGACAACAGATTTTTGGATAATATCGTCCATGGTCAATCGTCCATCGTCCACCGCAGTGAGCAACAAAGGAAGTAATGTTTCCAAACCTGGAAAGCCCGGGGGAGGGTTATCGGAGTCTTTTTCTTTGAGAGTGTGTGGAGCGTGGTCGGTGGCGAAGCAGTCAATGACGTCCATGTTTTGCCAGAGCGCTTCGACATCTTCTTTGGTTGCAAGTCGTGGACGGACTTCGCCACGTCCTGGGTGTCCATGTGATATTGCAGGAATATCATCTTTCGACAGGAACAAATGATGTGGGCAAACTTCGCACGTCACTTTGATTCCCTTTTCTTTTACGGCTTTGATGAGCAGAACTTCCTCTTTCAATGAGATATGCGCGATGTGAACGGGACGGTCATAGATGGCGGCGAATAATATCCCTGCCGCCATGGTCCTTGATTCGGAATGTAGAACGATAGGTGCTGACTTTGGGAATTTCTCGAAGTGCGGTATCCACAGCATCATGTCATCGAGGCGGAGTTCGCCGAAGGTTGAGTCGAGGTACATCTTTAGCCCGGCAGATTTCCCTGCGAGAGAAGCGGCGATGTCCGCATTATCCGGTCCCGCGCCGATGAATTGGGCGTAATCACAGCGGGCTTTTTGTCTGGCGGCATCCAGCGCAAGATCGAGAGTGGATTCGTCAAAGATCGGCGGTTTGGTGTTGGGCATGCCGAGGATCATTGTCACACCGCCGGCGAGGGCGGCTTGGGTGACGGTATCCCAATCTTCCTTGTGGGTTTGTCCGGGTTCACGCACGTGGACGTGAGGGTCAATTAAGCCGGGGAGTTTAAGCATGCTATACTCTTAATCCTAATAAAATCGTTAACTTGGTTTTAGCAAGTTATTAATGATCTGATGTTATATTTTACCTATGGTTACTATAACAATGTCACAGCATAAGAAACAAAATGATACATCTGGTTCGTGGATAGTGGTTTTTCTGCAAGGTGTAGTTTCCCTGTTTAAGAATCTCGTATCCATTATCTTGTTGTCGATAAGTGCAATATTCTTTCTATGGGTAAATGGAAAACAATCAGAGTATGATGATTTGAAAGATAAACCTAAACATTGAAAAGAATGCAATATCCTATCTGGGTAGGTTACGGGGAGCAATGAGGCCGGGGAGTTTGATCATGTTATTTCTCGCGAAGCAGGTTCAGGCTTGGAGTGAGGCGGACACGGTAAGGGGATTGAGAGTGGAAGCCCGCTCCCAATCCCCAGTATACAACTTATCGACGCCGGTTTAGTCTTTCTTGAAGATGATGAAAATGACGTTCATCAGGATACCGACGATGGCGGAGAACACAATGGCAGGGATGCCGTTGGGGAACAGCACCGGGATGTTGAACGGGTAGATACCGTTTGCCAGCGAGAGATTGCCGCCGATGCCGAGAATGAGAATGACAGAGCCAATGGCAAGGTTCTTCGGGTTGAAGAGGTCAACCTTTTCCGATTGCATGAGCGCCACACCCTGCATACCGATGATGCCAAAGAGGTAGATGGACAAGCCGCCGGTGACCGCGACCGGGATGGTATTGACCACACCCGCGAGTTTCCCGATGAACGCCAGCGCGATGGCAATGCCGCCTGCGGTCATCAATACCGGGATGGAGTAGTTGCGCGTGATCGCCATGAGCGAGTTGTTCTCGCCGTAGTTTGTGCCCGGCGCGCCGCCGAGGAAACCGGCGACGATATCGTCCGAACCATCAGCCACGAGGTTGAGACCGATGAGTTCCTTGATGTTGAAGGGCTTGCGCTTGAGTTCCGCGGCGAGTTCGTCAATGTAAAGCGACATCTGATAGAGATGCGCCGTGGACTCGGGGATGGTGGCGATGGCGATGAGCGCAATGCTGACCACCAGACCCCACGCGCGCGGGTCTGTGAAAGCCGGGAACGAGACCGCTGGCACGCGGAACCAGAGTTCCTTTGCGATGGGGCTGTAATCCACCTGTCCAAATGCCGCCGCAGTTGCATAGCCGACAGCCGCGCCGAACAGGATCGGCAGCATGCCCCACAATCCCTTGTTACGGAGATAGACCGAGAAGATGACAGTGGCGATCAAGGTAACGAAGGCGATGCCCCAGTTGGCGGAGGCTTCGTTGAGCGCCACATTCGCCAGCGCGATACCGATGACCAGTGCCACAGAACCCGTCACCACCGGAGGCAAAACCTTGTCCAGCGCGGCTTTGCCGACGCGCATGATGAGCAGACCCATCAGGATCTCCAGAGTTGCACACCCTCACGGCAGTAGAACTGTGTTGCATCTCCGAAACATTCCGGCACGAAGGCATTCATGGCGGTGATAATGACCGCGATATACGAGAACGACGAGCCGTAATACATCGGTATCTTGCGCTTCGAGACCAGCAGGGCAATGATCGTGCCCAAGCCGGATGTGAGCAATGTCACGCCCACATCGAACTTGGTCAGGATGGCGACCAGCACCGTGGCGGGAAACATCGTTAGGACTTGCTGGAAGCCGAGACTCAACATCGCTCCGATCGGAGGCGTGCTTGCCTCCCGCCTTAGCCTTGGACTTGCTTTTATTTGCCATTACATATTCTCCTCTCTCTGATTTGGTTTGCTCCCTCACACCGTCCCTCTCTCAAAAGGAGAGGGGGATGCAGGGTATAAAAAAGAGAGCCGCTAAAAGCGACTCTCTAATTTCCAGAAGCAGAAACAATCATCCCGAAGAAGTGGTGCCGGTGGAAGGATCGTTTGCGGCGGGAATGTCTGTACATTGGGCAAAATTTTACGCCGATTTGACGGAGTGTCAAGAGGGTGGGGAAAAGTCGCTCGAAGCAGAATCAATTATCAGCTTTGAAAGAGGCGGGGACAAATCCCGGGCGAGGCCGATGCGGATGATATAATCCCGCTCATAATTTTCGCAAGGAGAAGACAATGGCATATCAGAACGTTACAGTCCCCGAAGGCGGGGCAAAAATTTCGATCAAAGACGGCAAGTTACAGGTTCCCGATAATCCGATCATCCCGTTCGTGGAGGGCGATGGGACCGGGCGCGATATTTGGCGGGCGTCGGTGCGTGTGTTCGATGCAGCTGTGGAGAAGGCATACGGCGGGAAGCGCAAAATCCACTGGATGGAAGTGTACGCGGGCGAGAAGTCGTTCAAAATGTTCCAATCCTGGCTTCCGGATGAGACCGAGAAGGCGTTCAAGGAATTCCTAGTCGGCATCAAGGGACCGCTCACGACCCCGATCGGCGGCGGCATCCGTTCGTTGAACGTGGCATTGCGCCAGTTGCTTGACCTGTACGTTTGCATGCGGCCGATCCGTTACTTCGCAGGCACCCCTTCGCCCATGAAACACCCTGAATATGTGAACATGGTGGTCTTCCGCGAAAACACGGAGGATATTTATACCGGTCTCGAGTTCCCATACGGCACGGAAGACAATAAAAAGTTCATGGCTTTATACAAGGAAAACTTCCCGAAGGAATATAAGAAGATCCGCTTCCCCGAAACCGCAGCCATGGGCTTAAAGCCCATCTCAGTGGAAGGCACCGAGCGCCTCGTCCGCGACACGATCAAGTGGGCGCTGGCGAACAAACGCAAGAACGTGAACCTTGTCCATAAGGGCAACATCATGAAATACACGGAAGGCGCCTTCAAGGATTGGGGTTACGTCCTTGCCAAGCGCGAGTTCCGTAATGAGATCGTTACCGAACGCGAAAGCTGGATCCTGGGCAATAAGGAAGCCAACCCGAACATCACCGTCGAAGAGAATGCCAAAATGATCGACCCCGGCTTCGACATGATGTCGCCCGCCCAGCAAAATGACATCAAACGCGAAGTGGAAGAAGCCTTGAAGATCTGGGATACACACGGCAACGGGCAGTGGAAAAAGAAACTGCTCATCAAAGACTCCATCGCCGATGTGTCTTTGCAGTTCGTGCTCATCCGCCCGCGCGATTACGATGTGATCGCCACCATGAACTTGAACGGCGATTACATTTCAGATGCGATCGCGGCACAGGTCGGCGGCATTGGCATCGCTCCGGGCGCGAACATCAACTATGAAACGGGTCATGCCATTTTCGAAGCGACTCACGGTACGGCTCCGAAGTACGCCGACCTCGACAAGGTCAACCCCGGTTCGGTCGTTCTCTCCGGTGAGATGATGTTCCGCTATATGGGCTGGGGCGAAGCGGCTGACCTGGTCATCAAGGGCATGGAAGGCGCCATCGCGGCGAAGACCGTCACCTATGACTTCGCCCGCCTGATGGACAACCCGACCGAAGTGAAATGCTCCGAGTTCGGTGATGCGATCATAAGTCACATGTAGACAGGTAAGATAGCAAAAGTCGGGATGTGAAAGTCCCGACTTTTGCTATCAAGGGGGAAAGAGTCGGCGGCGTAGTTTCACGAGTTCAAACAAATTGATTTGAATCAAAATATGGGATATATTCAGTTGCTTCGCCCATGTCGCCACCCCGGAGATCACAAAATCCATGTCCACGTTGTTAAGCCATCCCCTCTTTCAGACCCTGCGCGAACTCAAAGGCAACCCGCGCATCACGGTTCTCACCGAAGTCATGTTCGGGATTCCCTATAATCTCTTCTCGCCGTTCTTCTCGGTTTACATGCTGGCTTTCGGAGTGACCGACCAGCAGATAGGAAGCATCGCCAGCCTGGGGCTCGTCCTGCAGATTTTCTCAGCCCTGCTCAGCGGCGCGATCGTCGACAAGTTCGGGCGCCGATTGACTCTCTTCATCAACGATATGCTGTGCTGGAGCATTCCCTGCCTGATCTGGGCTGTGGCGCAGGACCTGCGTTTCTTCATCGCCGCAGCGGTGATGAACAGTCTCTGGCGCATCTCGCACACGGCATGGACCTGTTTTATGGTGGAGGATGCCGAGGAGCGTCATCTCGTTCATATCTGGACCTGGATCATGATCTT
>JBFYRY010000267.1:0-5413 GCA_041302025.1 Chloroflexota bacterium
TCTTTTACGTGTAACTCCAAATTACATCCCACTCCGCAATACGGACAGGTGGTTGTAACAACCTTGTCCGCAACAACCCGATTCGAATCAAGCTTAACTTCCGCTACCATCAAGACTCCTCGCTCATTTATGCTCTCGGCGGCGTCCTCGCCGCCGTCCCATAGGATGCTTCGCAAAGGACGGCGACGGGAGCAACCTATTAAACAAAAACGCCCCACGCATTTGCCTGCCCGGGGCGTTCATGCGGTAAATTAATTATACTCTCTCGACTTTGACCGCGCTGACCTTGTACTCGGGAATCTTCGCCACCGGGTCCACCGCGTCACCGGTCAACGCGTTAGTGGGAACCTCGACAAAGTGGAAGTTCATGAAGACCATGCCGCGCGGGAGTTTGTCCGTCAGACGCGCCTTGCCGGTCGCTTCGCCTCGCCGGGAAACGACACGGATCAGGTCGCCGGTGGCAACTCCCAGTTTCGCACCATCCTCATCATTGATCTGGATCTCGCCCTCAGGCACGACCCAATCGAGTCCCTCCGAGCGGCGGCTCATCGTCCCGCCGTGCCAGTGTTGGAGAATGCGCCCCGTGTTCAGCATGAACGGATATTCATCGTCAATCGCCTCCATCGGTTCACGAAAGGTCAGCGGGGTGAATTTGCCAAGTCCACGCGTGAATTTTTCCTTGTGCAGGATGGGCGTCCCTGGATGATCAGGCGCGGGGCAAGGCCATTGCAGTCCGCCATGATCAAGCCTCTCGTAACGGATCCCAGCCATTGAAGGAGTCAAAGAAGCGATCTCATTCCACACGGCAGAGGCTCCAGCGTAGTTCCAATTCGAAACGGGATGAACGACATCCGCTGGGACATTTCCATCTGAACCACTCAACCGCTGTCCGAGATCGCAAATGATATCGAGATCACGCCGCGCGTCGCCACGGATGGGCAGAGCCGTACGCACACGTTGTACACGCCGCTCGGTGTTCGTGAACGTGCCTTCCTTTTCCGCGAAACTCACACCGGGCAAAACTACATGCGCCAGTTGCGCGGTCTCGTTCAGAAAAATATCCTGGGTAATGAGAAACTCGATCTCGCCGAGTGCCTCTTTCACATGATTTGTATTGGGGTCAGAGAGAATCGGGTTCTCGCCCATGATGTATAACGCCTTCACGCGTCCATCGAGAATGCCATGCATCAACTCAGTGACGGTCAGCCCGGGCTTGGAAGGAATCTTAACCAAGGTTTGCCACGCGTTCTCAAACTTCGCGCGCACATTTTCATCAATGACAGGTTGATAGCCCGTGATGACATTCGGAAGCCCGCCCACATCACACGCGCCCTGCACATTGTTCTGCCCGCGCAACGGATTAACGCCCGAACCGGGCTTGCCGAAGTTGCCGGTCAGCAATGCGAGATTCGCCAACGCTTGGACGTTATCCACGCCGTGTGACGACTGCGTGATGCCCATCGCCCAGAAGATCGCAGCGCTTCCCGCCTGACTGTAAATCTGCGCGGCTTCGATGATCATTTCCGCCGGGACACCTGTTATGTCCTCACCCCATTGCGGCGTGCAATCCTTGACTGCCTCTTTGAGCGCATCAAAGTTTTCAGTTCGCGCGGTGATGAAATCTTCTTTCGCCCACCCTTGCTCGATGATGACATGCGCCATCGCATTGAGTAAAGCCACATCCGTGCCCGAACGAGGACGTAAATGAATTGACGCAAAATCTGCCAACTCAATTTCACGCGGGTCGATCAGAATCAGCTTCGAGCCGCGTAAACGAACCGCCTTCTTCATTTCAAGGCTGATAACAGGATGCGCTTCGGTGGTATTGCTCCCTGTAACGAGCAGAACATCCGCAAGATGAATATCACCGATGGAATTGGTCATCGCGCCTGAACCCAGTGTTGCCGCCAGACCGGCGACAGAACTGGAGTGTCAGAGCCTCGCGCAGTGATCGACGTTGTTCGTGCCGATCAATCCACGCGCCACCTTTTGTAGAAGATAATTTTCCTCGTTCGTGCATTTGGCTGAGACAAGGAAGCCAATCGAGTCTGGTCCATATTTATCGCGTATCGCAAGCAAGCGCTCAGCGACACGCCCCATCGCTTCATCCCAAGATGCAGGGACAAGTATGCCGTCTTTACGCATCAACGGTTTCGTCAACCGATCCTTCGAATGGACAAAGTCGTAGCCAAAGCGTCCCTTCACGCACAAATTCCCGCGATTGGACGGTGAGTCGAACGGCGATGTCACTTTATAAATGAAATCGTCTTTGATGTGCAAGTTCAACGCACACCCCACCCCGCAATATGGACAGGTCGTTGTTACTATTCTATCGGGTTTGACCATAAAATCTCTCTTCTATGTCACTCTGAGGGAGCGCTCTTTGCGACCGAAGAGTCTCGCTCACCGTGATAGAGATTCTTCGCTTCGCTCAGAATGACATACCTGATTATTTCTGCTTTCTTTTCTTTCTTCCCGTATTCAACACACTGATCTCTTCAGGGCTGACACCTTGTTCCAATAAATACTGTCGTTTCGGTTTCAATGCACCTGTCGGACAAACGCCTACACACTGACCGCACAACACGCAGGTCGTCTCAGGAATGGATTTGTCAAAGAATGTGCCGATCTGAGTCCCAAATCCACGCCCGTCGAAGTTGATTGCGTATGTGTACTGCGCATCTTCGGCGCAGACCTGCACACAACGCCAGCACAACAGGCACTTCGAGTAATCACGGATGTACATTGGGTTGTCATCCTTAATCTCCGACTCGCGCTGTTTCGCATCCGGGAAACGTTCCGCATTCGCCCCATATTCGTCCATCATGGTCAGGATCTCCGGTGAATCGGACAGATCCATCGTGGACGCCAGCATCTCCAGGATCGTCCTTCGCGCACGGATGACTTTCTCGCTTCGTGTCTGGACTTTCATGCCTGTTCCCGCCTGGACAACACACGCAGGCTGAAGCACCCGCCACCCTTCCACTTCGACGACACACATGCGGCACAGTCCATTTGCCTTTGTCGCCTCATGCCAGCAAATGGTGGGAATGTCCATCCCATTCTCGCGCGCAGCCTCCAGCAGGGTTTTACCGTCCTCTACTGTTATTTCCTTGCCATCCATGATAAATGTAATTGTCATAATTCACCTGATTGGTCAAACGTCGAAAGTCAAATATCTTTTTGTTCTACAGTAATTATTTCCTGCTCTTCTTTGCAACCGTTTTCTTTTTGCTCACTGTAGCTTTGGCGACTTTCTTCGTCGCTTTCGGCTTTACCCTTAAAACCTTTGTCGCTTTTGGAGCTTTTGGAGCCTTTGCTGCCTTTGAAGCCTTCGACACCTTTTTCTTCCCAGCAACCTTCTTCACCACTTTCAGTTTTGCTTTTGCAACCTTTGGCACATCTGGTACTTTTGAAGCCTTTGAGACCTTTGGAACCCTTGCCCCTCTAAACTTATATCCCGCCTCGAACAGTTCCGGCCACAACTTCATCGCGGACAATACCGCACTCGCCGCCGTCTGACCCAAGCCGCACAGACTCGCGTCCGTCATCGTCCAGCCGACATCTTGCAAACGGATCAAATCGTCGGGCAGAGTCTTCCCACTGGCTACGCGCTCCAGGATTTCTTTTTGGCGTTGTGTTCCCATCTGGCAGGGATAGCATTTTCCGCAGGACTCGTGTGCGAAGAAATGACCGAGTCGATTCAGTACATCGCGCATGTCACGTGTCTCATCGAAGACCATGACAACACCCGAGCCAAGAGGCAGACCAACGCCGCGCAGGTCTTCGAATGTCATTTTCACATCCAAATGAGCGGAAGTGGCAAAGGCACCCGCCGCACCGCCAAATAGCACTGATTTCAGTTGCTTACCACCCTTCACGCCGCCCGCCATTTCGAGCAGTTCACGCAACGTCACGCCAAACGGGACTTCGTACACACCTGTCCGTTCAACATCACCGGAGACACAGAATAACTTCGGACCCGGAGATTTCTCGGTGCCGATCTTGCGGAACTCGGCTGTGCCTTTGGCAATGATCAACGGGACGTTGCAGAGAGTCTCCACGTTGTTGATGACGGTCGGTTTGCCGAACACACCATAGGTTGTCGGGAAGGGCGGCTTGATACGTGGAAATCCGCGCCTGCCTTCGATGGACTCAAACAGTGCGGTTTCTTCGCCGCAGATATAAGCCCCAGCCCCTACACGGACTTCAATATCAAACGAAAAGCCGGAGCCGAGAATATTCTCTCCAAGCAGACCGGCTTCACGCGATTCTTTCAATGCATTTTCAAGCACAGGGAATATATAGGGATATTCAGCGCGGATGTAAAGGTAACCTTTGCTCGCGCCGATGGCATAACCTGCGATCAGCATCCCTTCGATGGTACGATGCGGGTCATCCAAAAGGAGAATGCGATCCTTGAACGTGCCCGGCTCGGATTCGTCCGCGTTGCAGATGACGTACTTCTGGTCGGCTTCCGCTTTTGCCGCGCCTTCCCATTTGACTCCCGTTGGGAATGCCGCGCCGCCGCGCCCCACCAATCCCGAAGCCTTGATCTCGGCAACGATCTCTTCGGGCTTCATCCCCAGGGCTTTTGTAAAAGCGGAATATTTTCCGTATCTGGCAAGTGATGTTGTTCCGTTACCGCAATTGGCAGTGAGCATTCTGATTGGACCGTAGACCATAGACCGTGGACGGTCACTTTCGGAGGAGCCATCTCCCACGGTCCACCGTCCATCGTCCATCGTCCAAACCGCAGGCGCATGTTCACAAAGCCCAAGGCACGGACTCGCCTCAATGGTCAGAGACAGGTCTTCGGTCGTCTGACCCGGTTTGAGTCCATGATGAGAACAAAGACGATGCAATATCTCATCACTGCCTTTGGCGCCGCAAGCCACATCCGTACAGACTCGGATGACATGTCGGCTGGTCGGTTTGTCGTAAAACAGGGAATAGAATTCGATCACGCCATGCACATCCGCAAGCGGGACGTGAAGTGCCTTTGCGATCTCCGTTGCAACAGGTTCTGAAACCCACCCATAGATTTTTTGAGCCGCGTGCAGGGCTGGCAACAGCCCTGAGCGGCCCAATGGAATATACTTTTCAATTGCAGTGTGAAGACGGGATAGTTCAGTGACTGTCATGGTTTACTCCGATCAATTTGAAGTATAGACCGAAACAAAAGAGATGACAAGCCAACGCTAAACTGCAAGTGATGAAAATCAAAAAAGAGGTGATATTTTACAGCCTATTATGGGTTCAGGCTCGCAGTAGGAAGATAACGCGGTTGTCTGCGATACTGGGTTGCCTGCTCAAAGGCGTACGCGAATTGAATGAGTTTGGCATCATCCCAGGCTTTCGCGAAGAAAGAGATGCCCACCGGCAGACCGAACACAAAACCAGCCGGCACCGT
>JBFYRY010000268.1:0-5396 GCA_041302025.1 Chloroflexota bacterium
GGGGGAGCATTGGTGACCTCTGGCTTCTTGGATTCGTCGCAAACAAATCCTACCAGATTTACCAGTGCTCATCCTATTATTTTGGCGAAACTACAGTAAATTACTAAATTGATTATGCCCAAGAACTAAAATGACAAGACCAACAAGAATCCCAAAAACTATTCCATAAACTTTTCCGCGGATCAATTTTTTCTCACTACGCATAATGAACAACGCGAGAAAAGATAAAGTAATAATGAAAATAATTGGTAATATCAAGAATAGAAATACAAACAGTAACAGCTGGTTCATGCTCAAAGTCTCCACTCTACAACCTTCACGGAATTATACTTTAGCTTAACCTTTTGTATATTTAGCATCGAAAAGATCTTATTCATTTTGAGTGCTTCCTTCCCACCACCCCATCAACTCACTCATCGCCAGGGATGGCGTTGCATCGCCCTGCCTGCCTGAATTCCAGGTCACGATCAAATCGCGCTTCGCGCGCGTGACGCCCACATACAACAAACGCAGACGTTCCTTCACGTAACCCAGCCGCGAACGCATCGTCGCCGCGCCTTCCTCGTACCAGTCATATTCACTCGTCGACCCCAGCGCGGTCAACTGCGCCAGCGCCTCCGCTTCGAGATTCAAACCGCTCCGCACGAACCACTTCTCCGAAATAAAACGGTCATTCGGCATGTTCGACGGGAAGTCATAATTATTGACCGACATCATATACACGCGGTCCCACTCCAGACCCTTCGCCTTGTGCATCGTCGTCACCACCACCTTACCGCGATGTCGTTCCGGGTCAAAGCCCGAATCGTCCGACGAGAACCCGATGAAGCGCCGTTCGTTCTTCGCGATCACCGCCAGTTCCGACGTCAACTCTGGCAGGCGCCAATCCGCGTGATCGTCCGCGGCTTGCCTCAGCACCAGCGCCAGTTTATGCGCCAGCGCTAGGTCCGACGCTTCGCTGAACACATCCTGCGCCAACGTCAGCACCAACTGATCGATGGGCAGCGTCACCGCATTCAACCACCTCTGGACATTGACTCGGAACGCGCTTAATTCTTGGACAACTTGCTCCGCCTCATTCTCAGCGACAACTGCCAGCCAATCATTCGCATTTTGTGGTGCTATGAAATTTTCCACATCAACGAGCTTACGCAGAAGAGCAGTTACGTAGTTGAGTAGTTCAGTAGTTGAATAGTCACTACCCACTACTCCACTACTCTCTAGTCCTCTATTCTCTACTCTCCAGTCTCTTCTAAACACCTCATACGCCTTCGACAACTTCCGCGCCGACTGCGGGTCTGACAAATATCCCAGCAAATAACTCAACGACCCCGCCGCCGCCCGCGTCTCAGACGTGGACGAAATCAACTCAATCGGCTCAATGCCCTTCTGACGCAACGCATTGACCACATCCACGCCGCGCGCATTACGCGGCACAAGCACCGCAATCGTCGGTTTTTCTTCGTCAGGGAAATCCCATATCGAATCGACATATCCCTTGATGGATTTCACCACCGCTTCGAGTTCTTCCTCGGGCGTGTACCTCTTGCTGATGAACTTGATCCCCTCTGGGTTATCCAGCGGATTCTGTTGCGGGTCACCCTCTGGCACAGGCACGATATGCGGCACCGACAACGCCGTCCGCACATTCGGGTCGGGATGCGATGTCATCACCCAATCAATGAGATGATTCGCCACCGCCAAAATGGACGGCTGTGACCGCCCCGACTCGGGCATATCCGCATGATTGTTGTTCTTTATGAAGTCGCGCAACAGATCAGGGTCAGCCGTTGTGAACGTTTCGAAGATGGCTTGGTTGGGGTCGCCTACTCTAACCCAGTTGCCTTCATCCCCGCTGGAATCAACTGGTGGTCGAGTAGCCCCGCCGCTCTTCGCGGGGCGTATCGAGACCACATCCTCGTTGAAACCAAAATTTGTGGTCTCGATACGGGCTTCGCCCACTCGACCACCACTTAATAGTGAAAGTATCCTCTGCTGTGACAGACTCGAGTCCTGTGCCTCATCCTCCAAAATGAACGGATAGCGATAACGCAATCGCTCCAAAAATTCTTCGTCTGATTCAAGCAGAGTCAATGCGAGACGAATCAAATCGTCAAAGTCCACGGCGCCGCGATAGGCGAGCGCACGTTGATAATCAGAATAAATACTATAGCCGAGTTCGGCGAGAGGCAGAGGCGCAGGTGAAGCATCCAGTTTGGCGCGCAGGCTTTCGGGAGTCAGGAGACGATCTTTGGATGAACGGATAAAGGCTAAGGCGAGGGAATCCAATAAATTGGGAAGCTGGTCACGTTTCACCCAATCCCTTTTGGATTGATCGAGGGCAGGGTCAAGATATTCATCGAGGGAGTGATTCGCCAGCCACGCATTAACCGACTCACGGCGGATGAAACCCGCCTCACGCTCGTCAATGATGCTGAACTTATTATCCAACCCCACGCTACCAGGCTTCTCGCGGACGATGTCATGCGCCAGCCCGTGCAGTGTGCGCACGCGATATTTGTACAGCGCCTGGAGCGGATTGTCGAAGAAACGTTTGATGCGCGCTTCGAAATTATCCACCGCCGAGTTGACCAGCGTGACGATGAGCACTTCCTGATCGTCGCCGAGCACGCCGCTGTGAATGATCTGCGCCGCCAGCGCCGAGAGAATATGAGTCTTGCCCGCGCCAGGGACGGCGGCAATGCCGAGCCGCCCGCCTGTGTAGCGGAGGATGTTTTGTTGGGAGGGTCGAGGGGTGAAAGTGTTCATCTTTTTTTGAACCGCGAAGCACGCTAAGAGCGCTCAGATTTTTAATTGTTTTCCTTCGCGACCTTTGCGGTCTTAGCGGTAAAAATCTTATGGCTTTTTGATAAAGCCTGCTCGATTGGGTGGTTCTTCGAGTCCGTTTACAACTCTTTGGATCCCATTTTTGATTAGTTTCACATTCCAGTTTATCAGGAAGCGAGCTTGACGTTCTTGAGTTTCATGTATGTGAGAAGTTGCGCCATGTGGATCGGATAGACATCATCAACCGCTTTGTTCTCAACAATAACCAAACCATCTACCAATTCGTCTATCCGATATCCTTCATCAAACTCCTGTCCATCATATTCAATAGGCAATATCAATTCAGCCTGTACAATCATGCCGCGTTTCCGAAGTTCGTACACATGACATGCCTGATACGCAGACTCCAACAGTCCTGGTCCAAACTCTTTATGAACTTTGTATGCGGCATCAACAATATCTTTTCCAATCGCTTCAATATCTGCCGTCATTTAAATTCCTGGTTTCCTTCGCGTTCTTTGCGCTCTTAGCGGTAAATTGCTTTTCGTTGTACAATACGCAATCATACCGCAAACAACAGGATAAAAACCATGCGGACATTTACCGGAATGCTATACAAGCCTTGCCCCCAACGCGGGGGCATTTCAATTTCAAGACAAACCACAAAATAATTCCAGTTTCCCTATCAGGAGATACCATGAAAAGGCCAAAGAAATTCAGATGGTTCATCTTTCCGGGCATCATGATGGTTTTCGCCCTCGCGTTTGCCCCCTATTTTGTTCAAAAAACGTCTGCGAGTCCCAGTATGCCTGTCACGACCAGACCAAAACCGGCAACACAAGCCGCCGGGGAAAAGATAATCGAGAAAGTGGGGTTTTATGTATTGGGCATCACCGATTTGAACGTGGCAACCGGCTCCTACACCATGGACGGGTACCTGAATTTCGAATGCAACCTGCCCTGCAATACCGATCCCGACAACCCTGCGTTTGACATCATGAACGCCACCGGCGAGCCGGAAATTTCAGAACAAACGTCAGATACCAAGGGTGACACAATTCACTACTACCGCATAAGAGTCCCGCTTGCATCGAACTTGATCTTGAAAGACTTTCCTTTTGATTACCACATCCTCACCTTGCATATCGAGGATAAGATCCTTGGCGATGATGAACTGACCTATGAATATGACCCCAACAAAAGCGGCGTTGACGACTTTGCGATTGTCTCCGGTTGGGAAGTGGAAAAAGCCATCAAGGGTGAGATCATTCCCCACAATTACGCCATTTACACCTCGCCGTATTCACGCCTGATATTTAACGTGGCGATCTACCATCCCTGGTTCTCTTCCTTCATGAAGGGCCTCTTCGCCGCAGTAGTCATAATCATGGTGGGCATGTTGTCCTTCCTGATGAAATACGACGAGATCGGGGAACGCCTCGCTCTGACCTCCTCCACTCTGGTCGGTGCCATTTTGTATCATCTCACACTGACAGCTTCCATCCCCCCCGTTGGCTACATGACCTTTGCGGATAAATTCATGCTTGCCAATTATGTGATCCTTTTTGCGGCACTGGCGGTCACTGTGCGGTTGATGCTATTCGTCAATGCAGAAGAACATGACAAAGCCAAAAAGTTGCATAGGTACACTCAATGGCTGATCCCTGTATTGTGGCTTGCCATGACAATCTACCTGATCGTATTCGGCATGAGCATCCCGCTCTGGGAATACATCGGCAAGTTCGGTTTCTAAAAACAAGCAACAGCCCGGCGATCATCGTCGGGCTGTTTTCATTTACTTCCTTATTCTGCCGATTCTTTACTGAGTACCTTCTGGAATGCACGCAACAACTCGCCGCGTTGCTCAAATCCGCTTTCGCCGAGTTCGGAGAGACAGATGTAGATGCGCTCCCTGCAACGATGCAGGAGACCCGAGACCAGCCGCGCCAATGCTTCCCTGCTGTACTGGACATCGTCCGCATCGCTCCAAATTCGGTCTGCTTCCCACCATCGGCTTAATACAAACGGATGCGTCAACGGCTGGGACAAACGCTCATACCACCCGCTGGAGCCCACATCCAGCCAAAACTGGACGGTCACAGGGCGGTTCATCATCAGGAACGTGTGAGCCGGCGCGACGAGAACCGCATCTTTATCCTCCGATTGCCAGCCTTCGAGATACGATGCGGCGATGACCCCGTCTTGCAGCATTTGGATGTATTCGCGTCCGAGATTAGGTAATTGGTAATTAGTAATTGACTCACCAACGGTATTTTCCAGTGACATACGAAACTTCTTGACCGACTCCACCAAACTCGCCGCCACACGGACAGAGTCAAAGTTCGAGTGATAACCAAACCCTGGTTGAGATAAAACTTCGCCGAACAACTTGCGAAGGAAATGATCAAGAGGTAACTGATCGCCCTCGCGATAAGACAACAGCCAATCGCGAAGAACCGAATATCGATTCCCAATATTGAACGTAATCCGTTCCTGTACATCGGGTTTGATCTGGTCAAAGGTTGAAAGTCCCAGGTCACGCTGGCGGTAGATAATTTCGGTTAGCAGTTGCGCGCGCACTAAATCCAAGCCTTCGATGGATTGCATCA
>JBFYRY010000269.1:0-5395 GCA_041302025.1 Chloroflexota bacterium
GAGCCACTGAAACACGGAGAAAAAGAACCGCAAAAACTCTGTGCCTCCGTGTCTCAGTGGTGGAAGAATTTGTTCAAGATGATCCTGACCAGAACAAAATCCGTGAAATTCGTGGCTAAAAATGGTTTGGGATGTTTTCCTTGTAGAGGAATTACAGATGCAGGACCTTATGGCATTTGCAAACGCCAAACCTCAAATCCGGCAAAACCGGTGGAGCCGCTTTTCGAATTTGGTCGCGCCGTCCAGGCTGAGAATATACCTATGTTGGGATCGGCTGGGTCATACAGCAACACTTCCGAAATGACAAAGCCATTGGGTGTCAGGTAATTGTTAACAGAATAGGCGCGTCCATCGGAGTCAACGCGGTTGACAACCAGCATGTGTTCGAAGGTGCCGCCTGTACCAGCGTAAATATAGATGAAATCGCCGGGATAGAGCGGATTCATATGCCAGTTCATTTTTTTCAACGGAATACGAAAACGTATGTTTTCAAATCGATCTGGCGGGAATACCTCGGATAGCAACTTGCGGCTTTTTGCAACATCGGGATTGAGCAACCAGAAGGCATGCGGATTGATGTCGGGACGGACAATGCCCGCTTCTTGCAGGATGGCGAGCGACAGTGGACCGCAGACGTTGTCGGGCGAACCATAACCTGGACCGTTGACCTGCTCGCCGATCAGTTGGCTTTCTTCCGTGCTGATACCGATGTATTTGAGCGAGCTTTCATATACCCTGAACTGATCTGTCAAAGACAGCGGACCGACCTGCGAAAGATGGCCAGTTTTCAGTAATCCTATCAGCGTATCGGATGGGATCGATGTAGGAGACGGGACCATGGGCGTAACTATGGCGGTCAGGGCGGGCTCGATCAACACAGGCATGGATGCGCTTGTTGGCGTGTGGATTGGAGAACTGGATGCAGGTGCTGGTGTTGAGATGTATGCAGTTGGCGCGGTTGTGGTGGTTTTAGTTGACAGAGGCGCAGCAACTTTGAGCGAGATGGGCGTACCTATCGTTAAGAAACCGGTTGTACCTATCCCGAAGATGAGTCCGAGCGACACGTATACGACCTGGGCCCGCAAAAAAATGCTGCCTAGTGCAACCTTTATTTTTCGTAAATCGTATGCAAATCTTCCTGGCGTTTTATCGCGCGAATAATCTGTTGTGGTGAGAACCGGTAAATTGACAGGAGCGGTATCTCCAATTGGATGGTTTGCTGCGACGGTAAACGACATATCGACAGGAATAGGATCTCCAATTGGATGGTTTGTTTCAACGGGAAACGATAAATCGACAGAAACAGGATATTCAATTGGATGGGTTGTTGCGGCGGGAAACGACGAATCGACAGAAACAGGGTATCCAATTGAAGGGTTTGTCACAACAGGAAACGACAGATCGACAGGAATGAGATCTTCGATTGGAGAGTTTGCTGCGGCAGTAAAGGGTGGATTGGCGGCAGGGATGGGATCTCCGAACCACTCCTCAAATTTCTTTTGCAGTTCCTCCGTCACGGGCAACGGTTGATCAGCGGCAGAAACGGGATCTCCGAACCACTCGTAGAATTTCTTTTGCACGTTTTTCGTCAATGGCAAATTATTGTCTTCCATATGAACGTACTTATAAAGCCTGTTACCTGGTTCGCGCATTGAAATAGTATTTCAATACCAGAAAGTTTTCGGATTTGAAAGGTGACGCTATTTTTTATCTGCATCTTATGTCCCGCCTGTAGAATGCCCGAACGTTGTAGCAGTTCTGTAATTTGCCCTCGGGCGTACAGATGCAATGCAGGTGCGATCAGGTAATAGTGCAAAAAGCAGGATGATGCAAGTTGTTGGTTCAAATTGAAAACTGGTTGGAAATGGTGTGGGCGTTTGTCGTCGGAGAGCCCGTTCTGTTCGTGTTGGTGATGGGTCTCGTCATCGCGGTGAGTTCGGTCGCAAGCGAGATTATCACGTATTGGGTCGCGCGCATTGGCGGACGTGCCCTCGTGGAGCGATTCTCTCGCTGGCTGAAGGTTGACCTGCGCCACATGGATCGCGCCGAATCCTTGTTCACGCGTTGGGGCGTGGGACTGGTGATGTTCGGTCGCATCCTGCCAGGTGTGCGGACCCTGGTCAGCGTGCCAGCGGGGATGACGCGCATGAACTTCGGACTGTTCTTCGGCGCATCGTTCGGCGGGGCATATCTGTGGAATACGTTGCTGGTCGCAGTGGGGTATTTGCTGGGATTCAATGTGACGCTCTTTGGAATATCGATTTTGTAGCTAAAATGAAAAGCGCTTATCAAACAATCACTGTTCGATAAGCGCTTTGAATTTATACCGCATACGGTCACGAATTGCGTTTTTCACAGGTGGGAAGGCGCAATTTGTGACCGTGGGTATCATACTTTACGGGGCGTTTTGGAATTTGATGTCGATCCCGTTCATGGACTCTTCTGTTTCAATATTAATGTTGACCTGAACTTTCATCCTCAAGACACCTTCCTCGATTTCAACTTCTTTGAAGAGCACTTGTGCTTCAGGGTCGCTGACCAGTTGTCTCATTTCCTGTTCTGCTTCTTCGTTGAATTCTGCAATGCAGGGATCAGTGAGGTCAAAGTATGGGATGTCTACGGCGATGATTTCCATTTGGAGTACATCATCCTTTGCGCCGAGATGCAGGTCAAGGGTGCCATCAGCGATGGTGCCATCCTCCAGGTGTTTGGTCCCGACAAAGCGGACAAAGCCGTCATGGAGTTCGACGCTGGTGACATTGTCCAACAAGTGCCGGCAGGGACCATCCAGGTGAAACTCGGCGTGCAGGGCTCCGTGTTCGGACGGTTTATTCAACTCTTCTTCAGTGATAGTGACGTTTACTTCAGGCGTGGTGCCATTGATCGCGATGCCGCTGAAGGAGCAGGCCAGGGATGTGATTGTGACGAAGGCCAGGAGGGCCATGAAAAATAAAACTGGGCGATTGCGGGTTTGGGCAGACATTGTCGGATTTCCTTTCTTGCAAAACGTTTGAGATCGTTTCTCTATTCATCATACGGCGGTTGACGAACAGAGTGTTGCGAGAAGGTAATCCTTGAGAGGGGTTTTTCTCTCCACGGTTAATGTGATTATTTATCCACGTTATGAAGGGGCAGGGTTTCCCTGCCCGATTGGAAACATGGTTGAAATTTTGGGCGCGGGGACCGCGCCCCTACGGTTTTAAAATCCCCGTCAATTCCTTGAGCGCGGACTTTTGAGTCTGTTTCTCGAAATCAATATACTGTTTCTTGATAAGACTAATCGGAATTTGGCACTTTTTCAAATGCAACGGGATGATCGGTTTTTGTGCTTGGCTTGCATAGGTAATTTCGTTCCCAACCCATTCGGACGCGACTGCGTCAGGCGTGAGGGCGACAAGGAAGAAATCGCAACCCTTGATGCCGCGTTCGATTTCCTTTTGCCAATCCTGCCCACCTTTGAGACTGTCAAAATCCCACCAGACCTTCATGCCTTGACCTTCCAATTCGTTTGCGAGTTTCTTGGCGAAGGATTTGTCTTGATGCGAGTAACTGATAAACACCTTCGCGGCTTGATTCTTCGATGGGCGGACGCCGTCCAGTAATTCTTTCACATCCACGTCGATAATGTCGTTGCCAGCCTGCACGGGGAAGGATGGGCGGTTATCGCGTTCGAGGCGGAGGAGAAACTCATAGTCAACGGGAGCAACTGTCGGCTGGGAAGGAAGCGGAACTTTTTCCGTTGCTTCGATCTTTGCGATTGTCTTGTGGATGGCATCAAACTCAAGGCGAATCGCTGACAGAAAGTCTCTGCGCGTAGTCACATCGCCTGATACCCAAATGAAAATCTTTCTATCTTCAGTATCCGCCTTGAGGAGCGCGGTATTGCCGCCGCTTTTGAGCACAACACCTGAACGCCAGACGGTCTTGTGGACGAAGGCATTCATACGGACGATGAAGCGCGAGATGATGCTGGTGGGCAGGACGTTGTAGTGATATTGGAATGCCAGCGCACCGTCCCATTCACCGGTGAAGGGTTCGTCTTTGGGGAGCAGGTCGGGGATGAGGAAGGATTTATCGGGTTCGATGTCGTAGCACAACTCGAACTTCTTCATCATGTCCACGATGAACAGGCGCTTGTTACTGGGATATTCGGGCGGGATGAGAGTTTTATTCAAGATGTGTAGGGTGAGCGTGCCCTGGTTTTGAAAGAGTTCGTGCGAGTTGAGAATTTTATATACGCCGTTGGTGACCCACTGCGGGTTGAGAATGCCGAGCGCTTCGAGGCGCGGGTCATCCTGAAAGTGCAGGACAACGCCCAGGTCGTGCAGGAAGCCGATGAGCGTGTGCTGACTGGTTTCGTCGGTGACATCGTTCGCCCCGCACAGGCTAAGATACTCATCCTGCGTGATGAAGTTTTTATCCCTGCCTAGTTCCTCCAGTTTGGATTTGACCGTGAACCACGTTTCAGGCAACAGGTCGCGGACGTGCGGAAGGGTATCCACTTGTTTTGCGATCTCGGCTTTGAGCGCTGCGATACCCGTGCCCGTGGCAGCGGAGGTCTCAAGAATGCCGACGATGTTCGGATATTTTTTCTGCAAACCCGTGCGGTCAATATCGAGCGGATGCTGGTCGGTCTTGTTGCCGACGATCAACACCGGCGACTCGCCGCCGAAAGACTGGATGATCTTGAGCCAGTACTCGACGCGGTTTTCCTCCTGCGTCAGGCGCGTATCCAACACCAGCAGGTAGAGACTGCGCTTGGTAAGGAAGAACTGATGTGTGGCATGCATGATCTCCTGCCCGCCGAAATCCCATATGTTGAGGCAGACAGTTGAATTGTCTGTTTCTTTCGTGTTGGGTCTGAATAAAGTACTAAAGACCGACTTTTGCTTCTCATTACCCCCAATTTTCCACTGATTAATCGATATTCCATCTGTTTTGGTTTGGTTTGGATCAAACATGCCGTGAAGGATTTGCTGGACGAGAGATGTCTTGCCGACAGAGCCTTGACCCAGAAACAGAAGCTTTACCTCGTTGATAGGTTTTCTATCTTGTTCGATAATAGAGAAGTAATAATTAATGATGGTTTTTGGCTTATTGACATTGTTAAGAATTTCAGGAGGGATAGGCAATGGATTTCCGCGTAAATCTAGACTCTCCAGGTTTTCTAATCTTCGTATCTGTGTTGGGAGCTTACTTATTTGGTTTTGCCCTGCTGGATTACCAAAATAATGAACATTACTTAAAGACAATCTGTTCAAATTGGTGAGCTGACCAATTTCCTGAGGTAGTTCACGAATGTGATTAAAACTAAGATCTAAGTGATTTAATTTCCTTATTGAATATTGAAATAAGAAAGTCATAAAGTATGCCATAATAGTGGCATGAGACGAAA
>JBFYRY010000270.1:0-5370 GCA_041302025.1 Chloroflexota bacterium
TCATCGGCTTGATCTTTACGGTCCCGCTGTTCCTGCTTTCGATGGGCAAGGACTTTGGACTTTTACCAGCCTTCGTCTACACCGGAAACTCCATGAGCGGAATGCGCGATGCACAACCCTGGTTCAACTGGTTGATGCTCGTCCTTGCCATCCCGGTACAGTTCTACGTCGGCTGGCAGTATTATGTCGGCGCGTTCAAAGCCCTCCGCAACAAATCCGCGAACATGGATGTGCTTATCGCGATGGGCTCCTCCGCCGCGTTCTTCTATTCGCTCCCGATCACGTTCGGGTTGTTGATGGGGCACGTCTATTACGAAACTGCCGCGGTCATCATTACGCTTATTAAACTGGGAAAATTCCTGGAAGCCCGCGCCAAGGGACGCACATCCGAAGCGATCAAAAAGCTGATGGGACTGCGCGCCAAGACTGCCCGCGTCATTCGCAACGGGGGGGAGGTTGAGGTTCCAACCGACTCTGTCCTCGTCGGGGACATTATCCTCGTCAAACCTGGCGAGACAATTCCCGTGGATGGCGTGGTGGTTGAAGGACGAAGTACCGTGGACGAATCCATGCTGACGGGTGAATCGCTCCCGGTTGAGAAAAAGCCCGGCGACCCGGTCATCGGCGCGACGTTGAACAAGCTTGGCTTGTTGAAATTCGAAGCGACCAAGGTCGGCAAAGAGACTGCCCTCGCCCAGATCATCAAACTGGTCGAAGATGCGCAGGGAAGCAAGGCGCCGATCCAGAAACTTGCAGATCAGGTTTCGGCTGTGTTCGTTCCGGCAGTGATCACGATTGCGCTGGTCACGTTTGCCGGCTGGTATTTCTTCGGTCCAACTCTTCCGGTCAATTCGGATATCAGCAATTTCACGCGCGCGCTCATCAACATGGTGGCAGTGCTGGTGATCGCCTGCCCATGCGCGATGGGGCTTGCCACACCGACCGCCATTATGGTGGGTACCGGCAAAGGCGCGGAGGTGGGTATCCTCTTCCGCAACAGTGAAGCCCTGGAACGCGCGGGCAAGGTCTCAGTGGTGGTGCTGGATAAAACAGGCACAATCACGAAGGGTCAGCCTGCTGTGACGGACATCGTTGTGGAAAGTGGAAAGTGGAACGAAGACGAGTTGCTCCGCCTTGCCGCTTCTGTGGAGAAGGGGAGTGAACATCCGCTTGGTGAAGCCATCTGGGCGGAGGCGACGACTCGCGGGTTGACTTTGGCGGAAGCGGCTGGGTTTAAGGCAGAGCCTGGAAACGGCGTGCAGGCTGAAGTCGAGGGAAGAAGCGTTGCCGTAGGCAATATCCGCATGATGGAGTCGCGAGGCTATTCCCTGAACGGGCTCGAATCCGAAGTGTCCCGCCTGCAATCTGAAGCGAAAACTGCCATGTTGGTCGCGGTGGATGGACGAGTCGAAGGTGTGATCGCGGTTGCCGATACGATCAAGGACGGCTCGAAGGAGGCGATTGCCGACCTGCACAGGATGGGCTTGCGGGTGGCGATGATCACTGGCGATAACCAGAAAACTGCCGAAGCGATCGCCAGGCAAGTCGGTGTGGATACGGTGCTGGCGGAAGTGTTGCCGGAGGGCAAATCCACCGAAGTCAAAAAACTCCAGAATTACCAATTACCAATTACCAATATTGTTGCCATGGTGGGTGACGGCGTGAACGACGCGCCCGCGCTTGCCCAGGCGGATGTGGGTCTTGCCATAGGCACCGGCACGGATGTTGCCATGGCGGCGGCGCCCGTGACCTTGATAAGCGGCGACCTGCGCGGCGTTTCACGCGCCATTCTGCTTTCGCGCAAGACACTCGGTACCATCAAACAAAACCTGTTCTGGGCGTTCTTCTATAACGTGGTGCTCATCCCCGCCGCCGCATTCGGATACTTGAACCCGATGCTTGCCGCCGGCGCGATGGCGTTCAGCAGTGTGTTCGTTGTGACGAACAGCCTGCGCTTGCGCAGGGTGAAAATATAGGATGAAAGACGGTGGATAGGAATTCACGTTCCACCGTCTACGGACTTAAACGATGATAACGACTTCTGCAAACCCCAAAGCATCCACTACAACGACCGCCTGTGGCGGCACATTGCACAACCCGTCGGAATACCCAAGCGCCACATACAAAGGCGAATGTATCCACTTTTGCAATGATGCCTGCCTGGAAGCCTTCCTGCAAGCGCCGGATGCTTTTATGGCAGGGGAGATCGAGCATCCACTTGAGGATGTGGTCGCAAACGACCGATGATTTTTATCCATGGAAAAGGAAAAACTTTAAAATGAAGAAACAATCCCTGCTCGTTATGATTGCCATATTGCTCGTTGTTGCCGCATGCGCACCGCAGCAAAGCGGACCTGCCAAAGCCGAACTGCCCGCCGGGAAAGCCTGGGCGGAAGGCGGGGAAATCTACTTTGTCCACACCGAAGCATCCAATGCCGATGTGGCGCAAAAACTGACGGACATGATGAAATCGCCCGTGATCCACGTCCCATCGCTGGCAAACATGCCAGCCGAATCGCTGGCGAATGTGTATGTCTTTCTCAACGGCACTCAGGGTTCTGGTCCGTTCGGTTTTCAAGCGGATGTGTTCGATAACCCTCCCGGCACGAAAGGCTATACACCGTTGCGCCGTTTGAATGTCGTTTCGTGGACGGACGAATCCAAGGCGCGCGAGTTGAAATCTGCCAAGGAAGTTTTGGATGCGGAAAGCGCCGGGGAAGTCACCATCGAAGTGACCAGCGAAGTGATCAACATGCCGTTCATCGTTTGGGATGGCGGGAAACGCTAGATTTTCAAGTTTTACTTCTCTCTGCTTACTTCCTTTTTTATTGCTTACGTTGAGGTTGCATGTCCAAAAATCAAAGACTCCCCGTTGACCCCGTGGTACTTCTCACGCTTGGTATTGTGTTCGTCGTCGTTGCCGTTGGGTTTGGTGTTGTTCAATCCAATCCGCAATTTGCGGCGCGCGCCAGCGACTCCGGCACGATGAGCCAGTTGATCGTGGCGTTTGTTACTGGCATCACCACCGGCGGGTTGAGTTGTCTTGCCGTGCAGGGCGGTTTGCTGGCAAGTTCGCTGGCGCGCCAGATCGAACAGGATTACGTGGAGCAAGCCGCGCAGGTGGAAGGCAAAAAAGCCAAAGCCAGCGCTCCTGTCCGCGTGAACTCGGCGCTTCTCATTTCTCTATTCCTCGTTGCAAAACTTGCGGCGTATACCTTGCTCGGCGCACTGCTGGGGCTGGTCGGTTCCTATCTCACGCTTAGCCCGATGACCCGCGCCTTCCTCATGATCGCCATTGGCGTTTTCATGGTGGGCAATGCTTTGCGCATGTTCAATGTCCATCCGATCTTCCGCTATTTTTCCATCGAGCCGCCGAAGTTCATCACGCGTTACATCCGTCGCACCGCCAAAGGGACAGACACTGTCACGCCGTTGTTCCTCGGCGCGCTCACGGTCTTCATTCCCTGCGGCGTGACTCAAGCCATGATGGCGACCGCCCTGGGCACGGGAAGCGTGATGATGGGTGCGGCATTGATGTTCGCCTTCACACTCGGCACCAGCCCGGTCTTCTTCATCGTTGCATATCTGACAACGGAACTTGGCGCTCGACTGGAAAAATTGTTCATGCGATTTGTTGCTGTGCTGGTGCTGATCCTTGGACTGGTGACCTTCAACAGCGGACTCAATGTGCTCGGATCTCCCCTCTCGCTTCAGAATCTAAGCCGGAGCCTGCTCCCGTCAGTGGACATTCCCGCCCCGGTAACGGAATCCAACTCGCCCGCCGGCGCGAACGGAGAGGTCATCCTGCAGGTGGAGAATAACGGTTACTTCCCGCAGACCCTCAAAGTCTCAGCGGGGAAGGACTTTGTGCTGAACCTTGTTACGAATGAAACCTATTCCTGCGCGCGCGATTTCCTCATCCCCGATATCGACTTCTACCAGCTCCTGCCCGAAACCGGGACGGTGCAGGTCAATATCCCGGCGCAGGCAAAAGGCACCACGATGAACTTCACCTGCTCGATGGGCATGTATACGGGCGTGATCGTGTTTGAATAAACTCAATCAAACCTGACAGGTCTCAGAGACCTGTCAGGTTTTCTGGAAGTTCAAATGATCAAACAAACTTTCAAAGTCCCCGATATGACCTGCTCCAACTGCGCGATGAAACTCGAATTGCTGGAAGATTCGCTCGACGGTGTAAAGGAGATCAACGCCAGTTATCACCGGCTGGAGATGGTGATCGAGTATGACGAGTCCAGATTGAGCGAGGAACAGATCATCGCGGCGGTGAAGAAGAAGGGCTATACTGCTGTTGCACTGTAGAACGATTTGAATTTTTATGAAAGGAAGGGTCTTCGCACAAGGCGGAGGCTCTTTTTGTTGGTGGCTGGATTATACTTACCACCTGTTATTGAAGGAGACCCATGGATAAAAAAGGCATTCTCTACGGCATCGGCGCTTATGGCTTGTGGGGGCTCTTCCCGATCTATTGGAAGTTGTTACACAACATTCCCGCTCTGCAATTGATCGGACACCGCATTGGCTGGTCTTTCCTCCTTCTTATCGCGGTTGTTTTCATCAGCCGGAAATGGCAGGATTTCCGCTCGCTTGCACTTAAGCCCAGGATGCTGATGCTCTACTCGATGGCGGGTATCTTGCTCAGTCTGAACTGGTTTATTTATGTCTGGGCGGTTAATAAGAATTTCATTGTGGAAACCAGCCTCGGATATTTCATTAACCCGTTGATCAGTATGCTGATGGGAGTATTTTTCCTGCGCGAAAAACTCCGCCCTCCACAATGGATTCCCGTTATCCTCGCCGCTCTGGGCGTGGGATATTTGACTTTTGTTTATGGTCGCCCGCCGTGGATCGCCCTTGCGCTGGCATTCTCGTTCGGCACCTATGGTCTGGTCAAAAAACTTGCCCCGCTTGGTTCACTCTACGGGCTGACGCTCGAAACAGGCATTCTCTTCCTTCCCGCATTGTTCTATCTCGTCATTATCCAAATCGACGGCTCCGGCGCATTCCTGCACACCGGCGTAAGAGCTGACCTGCTCATGATCGGCGCGGGAGCTGTAACAACCATTCCGTTGCTGATGTTTGCATCTGCCGCACAGCGTATCCCGTTGACCATGGTGGGCGTCCTCCAATACATAGCGCCAACGATCCAGTTTCTCATCGGCGTGCTCGTCTACAAGGAACCGTTCGACCAGAATCACCTGATTGGCTTTGGCGTCATCTGGATTGCCCTCATCATCTTCTGGCTTGAAAACTACTTCGCACACCGCGCTCCATCCGAACCGGTCGCCGAATTGGGAGAAGGGTAATGAAAATCCTGTTCATCGGCGGCACGGGCATCATCAGTTCGGC
>JBFYRY010000271.1:0-8983 GCA_041302025.1 Chloroflexota bacterium
CCCATCACTTCCTCGGCGGCGAATTCGTCGGCTTCGGGCTGTAACAGCGACCAATCGAATTTCTGCGCCATCTTCTGCAGTTCCGCCAGCGAGCCGTCCTTGTCGAGGATGATCTTCATCCCCTGCAAGCCGGGCACCGCCCAAATGGCGCGGCGCGGATCCGTCAACGCTTCGAGTTCGTCATCGAGCAGGGCATATTTCAGGCTGATCAGTTTCCCATCCCAATGGCGCAGGGTATAACGGTCATACGGGTTCTCAGGCTGTTTGCTGACAAAGATATCAAAGTCAACATCGCTGTATTTTGATTCCTGCCCGCGTGCATAACTGCCCACGATGCCAACACCAATGACATCGGGCGAGTCGATCTTCTCCAGGGCAAATTGAATGAATGGGTCGGTTAGGGTCATAAGATTTTCATGTCACTCTGAGCCGCAAAGCGGCGAAGAGTCTCACTCGACGAGGTAGAGATGCATTCCCCAGCACTGGCGTCTGGGGCAAGTGTTGCGAGTGACCGAAGGAAGCGAGGCAATCTTATTCATCGTATCTGAGATTGCTTCAGTCGATACGCTCCCTCGCAATGACGATATTCGTTATTTCTCCACTCTGCCGCTTTCCACTTTCCACACTTCCGCCTTCTCCACAAAATCAGGCGCAAATAAATTCAAGTCGGTTGTCGTAAACAACACCTGCTCACTCTCACCGATATATTTCAATAGGTCGGCGCGGCGCTGGACATCCAGTTCCGCCATCACTTCATCGAGCAGGATGACGGGCCATTCGCCGGTGCGGTCTTTCATCCAGTTCACTTCGGCGAGTTTCAACGAAAGCAGTGCCGTGCGCACCTGTCCACGCGAGCCGTAGTCGCCGAGGTCGATGTCGTTGGCGAGGAAACGCAGTTCGTCACGGTGCGGACCGATCGTTGTCACGCCGCGTGCGATCTCTTCATTACGCAGGTCGTGCAACCGTTCGCAGAAGCCGGTTTGGATATCCTTCAAGTCCAGCCCGGAACGGTCCACGACCGTATCGATCTTGAGTCCCAACTGTCCGTTCGGCTTGGGCAGGGGGTCGAAGGCGGGTTCGTACGAGAGGCGCAGTATCTCGGATCCGTGAGTCAGCTCGTGATGGACGCGCGAAGCGAGACGTTCGATCTGCTGGACCGCTTCGATCCTCCACAAAATGATCTGCGCACCGAGACGGGTCAACGCATCATCCCACACTTCGAGCTGGTCGCCGTTCCCGCCACGTTCCCCCAGCGATTTGAGGAGCGCATTGCGTTGCGTGAGCGCCTGGTTGTATTCGCTCAGTACGCGCGCATACGCCGGTGTGGACTGCGCCAGCGCCAGGTTCATGTAGCGGCGGCGGTCTTCGGGCGCGCCCTCGATGATCTGCGACATCTGCGGCACGAAAATGACCGCATTGAAATGACCGATGATCTCATTGACGGATTTCTTTACGCCATCAAGCAGAACTTCCTTACGCAGGCGCTGACCGTTGACGGTGCCCATCGGTTCAAGGATGAGACGCGCTTCGATGCGATGTTTGCTTTTGCCGCGCTGATACTCCGCCACGAGGCGCGTGACAGTGAGGGTACCCTTCTTCGCCTCATCCAGATTGATGATCTGGCGCTCGGCATGGGTTTGAAAGGATGTGAACGCCGCCAGGAAATAAACGGCTTCGAGCACGGTTGTCTTGCCCTGCGCATTGGCGCCGGTAAGCAGAACGACATGCCGGGGCAGGTCGATATCCAGGCGGGTGAAACTGCGGAAGTTGGTGAGGGAGAGATGTTTTAAAAACATGGTCGCAGGGTGAAGGTCAAAGGTTGCAGGTCAAAGGCGATGATTTTCGACCTGCAACCTTTCAACATTCAACCTAAAGGATCATTTCAAGTTCTATTTCGTCGCGCAGGGGAATGCCATTGAGACCGATCTTTGGGATGGACGGCTTGATCCTTCTCGATTCATCCACTGCGCCGCGACGGATGGCGGCCAGTTCGAAGCCGCGTTTTTGATAGAAGCCGAGCGCGTTCAAATTATCATTTGTTGTAACGAGAAAAATGCGCCTGCAATTCCGTTCCCGCGCTTCTTTCATCGTTGTTTCCAGTAGTTTTGACCCGATGCCCTGTTTCTCATGCAGGCTGTCCAGTGAGATGACTTCCATTTCGTTGCCGGAGAGAAGGAAGGTGATCAAACCCATCCATTCATCCCCTTTTTCGACCACGAAGCCATCCAGTTCTTCGGGGCGGTACATCCTGCCGTGAACGATCATGATATCGCCGCCCCAATGCTCGACCCAAAATTGACACACTCGTGGGATGTCGTTCCGGGTTAAACGACGGGGCTTGAACATCATCAAAACTCTTGTTCCTGTTCCACTTCCTGCGGCGGCTGCCAGACACGTACGGCACGGTCAGGGAAAAGGACCCCGTTCAAGTGGTCGATCTCGTGCTGGAAGATGCGCGCCAGCCAGCCTTTGGCTTTGACCTTCATCGGCTTACCGTGACGGTTGAGCCCCTTCACCTGTATCTCGGCGTGGCGCTCCACCTCACCGACCAGGTTGGGGATCGAGAGACATCCTTCCACGCCCATTACCATATCTTCGGATGCTTTGACGATCTCAGGGTTGATCATCGCCCAGACCTTTTTGGGTGTTTCTTCTTCATTCTCTTCGGCTTTAACTTCATCTTCTTCGTGTTCATAATATTCGACCACGATCAGACGTTCGGAGAGTCCGATTTGCGGCGCGGCAAGCCCCACCCCGGGCGCTTCGCGCATGGTCTCGATCATGTCCTCGATGACGGTCTGGAGGTCCTTGTCGAATTTTGCGACTGCCTTCGCCTTGCGGCGCAAAACAGGTTCTGGAAGTGTAACGATCTTGCGGAGAGCCATTTTTGATTTCTACCTTTTTGGATGATGATTTCTTCCTTGCCCAGGATGATGCAGGATTTTAACCCGGTTTTTGGTTTTTCTTTTTTTCCTCTTCGGCGAATTCCTGGGCGCTTCGGTGATAGGTCGCCAGCCATTCCGCCATGCGTTCACGCTCGGCAGTGACCGCCGCTTCGTTCTTTTTCTGCGAACGGACCATACGGCGACGGTCGATATCCGATTGTACACCGGCAGGGTCAAGGACATCCTCGAAGGCAAGTTTTGAACCGCCCACGGTGATATACACCGTACCATAATTGAAGATGTTCCCTATAATCCCCCGGCGCTCATAGTTGGTTCCCAGAATGTTTTCAAGTTGTGCGGCATTGCGCGTCTCGGTGCCGAACGGTTTCCGGTCGATGTCGACGATCTGTTCCGCTGTAACCTCGAATTTGTCGTTGCTCCAGTCCATCACTTCGTAGCCCAACCAGCCCGCAAACGGGAAGAGGGCGATGAACAGGGCACCCGCCCACGTATCGACAGCAAACCCTCCCTGCAGGGAAATGAAAGCTTCCCCGGGCAGGAATGCCAGTTGGAACAAACGATAGAGCAATAATAGGAGGACCGCCAGCGTGGCAAGCAGGGGCATCCATGCCTGTTGCACAAGCACCACCCAATGCTTTCGGTAGATCACGTTCTCGCCCTGTTCGTAGCGCAGTTTGAGCGTGTTCGCGCCGAGGAATTTCAGGATGGCGAGCGCCCGGCGTTTGGGCGGAGGCGGTGAAGCGGCTGGCGTAGCGGAATCAGTTTTCGGCGCGGGAGGAATCGGGATCCCCAGCCGCTTGCGAATGGCATTCTTCATCGCTTCCTTTTCCATCCCCACCGCGGCTTCCTTGGTCCGGTTCCAATATTCCTCGATCATCTTGGCGGCTTGGGTGGGATGGTCCACGTTGTTGAACGGGATCCTGCCAACGTACGTCCGCACGATCACGTTGCCGTAATCGAGCCATCGTCCGAACTGGTTCACCTCGATGCCGACCTGAACGACCATGCTCAATGGGGTTTCCTGGCGGCTGTCATAAATGCCCACCACTTTTTCAAGCCAGACCACGCGTTGGTTGGTGACAATGTAATAATCATTGCCCCAATCGATGACCAGCCAGGCGATCCACAATCCGATCGCGAGCAACGAGCCGAGCGATGCGAACAAGACCAATAGCGCGGGGATGATGAAGAACCATGCGTACAAAAGAAAGAGCGGCACGGCTAATAACACCGCGGGCAGGAATAGTTTTTGATACAGAACAAGCGGGTGCTTGCGCGCCAGGAAGTAGATTACTTCATCGGGTCTGAGCCATTTGAAACGCAGACTGCGCGCCAATTTACGGCTCCGCACAGCAAGGTCGAGGTTCGTGCGCAATTCCGGCGCAGTCTTGAATAGTTTTTCAAAATCCTGGCGGGATAATATCAAAAGGGTGGTATCGGCAAGCGTGGTGACCGTGGCAGAACGACGACGGTTCGATACCAAAGCCATTTCACCGAAATAGTCGTTCTTCACAAAGCGCGCCAGTTGGGTTTCCTTTCCATCCTGTTTGCGCACCACACGTATGCTCCCGCCATAGATCATATAGAAACTTTCGGCTTTGTCGTCCTGCGTAAAGACCACCTCGTCTTTGGCATACGATCTTTCATCCAATTCCTCGGCAACCGCGGTGAGCGCATCATCATCCAGCCCATGAAAGAGATGGATCTTTTTCAGAAAAGCGACGCGTGCTGAAGTTTCGATGGTCACGTTTTGATTCTATCAAATTTCACGCACAATGGCGCATCCATAAGCGGGAGTTTCTGTCAGCGCAGGCAAATGCCCGTTGATCAGCGCCCCAACCGCCTCTTCGAGAAAGAAGCGGGTTGCCGTCCGCTGGCGAAAGCTGACGTCATCCACTGCGCCGCGATAACGCAGGATTCCCTCCCGGTCCACGACGAAGGCATGGGGAGTCGTCAATGCTTCATACAAATCTGCGACGACATGCTCCGCATCGATCAGGACCCTAGGCAGGCTTCGCGCGCGAACGGCTTCTTCCACGCTTTGCGCGGATTCGTTTCGATTCGAAGCGATGGACAGCATCTCCACTTCGCCGTTCCACTTCTTCAGCCACTCCAGTATCAAACCATCGGTGCGCTCCGCGTGCGGACATTCGCACGACCAGAAATTGACGATGATGATTTTGCCGCGGTAATCGTTTAATTTATGGAGGTTTCCATGAATATCAGGCAGGTCAAAATCGGGGGCAGGGGTATTGATGAGCACAAGAGAATTATAGTCGTAAAGGGACAGAGGAGCGAAAGGCACCAAGGGGACAGAGGAAAACTTTCCCATCCGAACCTCTGCCCCTCTGGTACAATCCCCTCCATGAAAAAATGGCAGTTCTGGCTTGGGGTGCTGATCAGCATCCTGTTCATCTGGCTGGCGTTACGCGGCTTGCGTCTCGATGAATTCTGGGGCGCGGTAACCATCGGTTATATGGGCAACAATATTTATCCAGCCCGCGCGGGAGAGGTGCTCCGTGCGGTGATCTTGAAGCGCAAAGAGGGCGTGTCCGTTTCGGCTTCGCTCGCCACCATCATCGTCGAACGCATCTTCGACGGTGTGGTGATGCTGGCGTTCGTTTTTGTCAACCTGCCCGAATTGGCAAAATTAACCGGCAGTTCCGGTTTCGTGGGCAACATCCAGCAGGTGGCAGTGATCGGCACGGGAGTTTTTCTTGGCGCGCTGGCGGTCTTCCTGCTGGCGGCGATGTTCCCGCACACCACGGCAAAGGTCGGCTTGTGGATGATCGAACGGTTCATGCCAAAACGCCTGCATGAAAAGATCATCGGCATCATGAATAAATTTCTCGACGGGTTGGAGTCGCTCCGCTCGCCGTTCAATGTATTGATGGTGTTCTTCACTTCGGTCATCATCTGGCTGTTGGAAACGGGTAAATACTGGTTCGTGATGCACGCCTTCGATTTCAGCGTCTCATTCTTCGCGTTGATGCTGATGAACGGAATCGTCAACCTGGCGACGACCATCCCATCCGCGCCGGGGTACATCGGCACCTTCGATGCGCCGGGTATCGCGGTATTGACCGCCTACGGTGTGGATCAAGCCACAGCGACGGGATACACGCTGACATTACACGTTGCGCTGTGGCTCCCCATAACATTGTTGGGCGCGTACTATCTCACCCGTGAGGGTATCAAGTGGAGCGATTCTCTCCGAACTGAAACGGAAGGATGATTTTTAAGTACGGCTCGCAGGTTATACTACAAAAATCCATGTCACTCTGATGGAGCGTCCACTGCGACCGAAGAGTCTCGATCAAGTTGGGTAGAGACCCTCACCTGCACTTGCGCCAGGTGCAAGTGTCGCTATCGCTCAGGGTGACATGAGGAGATAATGAGGTACGTTTATTTCTAGAAAGCAGGTATCCAAATGACCCAACCGGAGATGTCTCAGAAAAAGAAATTGAGAGTGCTCATCGCCGATGACATTCAGGAAACGCGCCGCAATACCCGCCTGATGCTCGCCACCATTGACGATGTGGAGGTGGTCGCCATCGCGTCGAACGGACTGCAGGCTGTGCAGTTCTCAAAGGAACAACATCCTGATATCGTGCTGTTGGATATCAACATGCCCGAAATGGACGGGCTGACCGCCTACAGCGAGATCGTCAAAATCCTGCCGTGGGTGGGTTGCATTATCATCTCTGCCGAGAAGGATACCGCAACCTTCCGCCACGCGATCACAGCGGGTGTGCAGGAATATCTTGTCAAGCCGTTTACCGTGGATGAACTGGATGAAGCCATCGCCCGGATGCGCGAAAAGGTGGAACTGCACCGCGCCAAGATTTTACAGGACACCCAGATCCGAAAACAGCGGGAAGTCTATCTGATACAACTGGCAACGGAATACGCGAAAGCGCATCGCACCGACGAGCAGGCGATGGAGGTCTTCGAACAACTGGCGATGAATCCCAAATGTGATATGCACTGGCTGCAGACACTTGCCATGATTTACGTTGTCCGCCAGAAATGGGACAGGCTCAAGGTCCTTGCCGCGAAGATCGAGCAGAGAAGTAAATAAACAAACTCATGTCGTTGCGAGTCTTCGAGAAGCAATCTCCTCGCCAACGGGAGATTGCTTCGGGGTGCCGGGTTTCGATACACTTCGTTACTCAACCTTCGGCGCCACTCGCAATGACATAACTACGGAGTATCCATGAAAATAGCAATCATCGGTGCGGGGTATGCAGGCATGTCCACCGCGTATGACTTGAAAAAAGCCGGGCATGAAGTCACCATTCTCGAATCCGCAGGCTATGCGGGCGGGCTGGCTTCGGGCTTCAAGGAGCCGCACTGGGATTGGTCGGTCGAGAAGTTCTATCACCACTGGTTCCAATCGGATTCGTCCATGCTGGGATTGATCGATGAACTCGGTTGGATGGACAAGGTCATCTTCCCGCGTCCGTTGACGGTGATGTATCACAACGAAAAATTTTATCCCTTCGACTCGATCCTCAAGGCGCTTCTCTTTCCGGGACTTGGGTTTGGTCTCAATAAAATCAGGTTCGGCTTCGTCGGATTGTTTCTCCGTTTAACCAAAAACTGGAAGGCGCTCGAAAAGGTGACCACCGACGAGTGGATGATGAAATGGGCGGGCAGGCAGGTCTATGAGCAGATGTGGAAGCCGATGCTGGTCGGGAAGTTCGGTCCGTTCTACAAGGATGTCAACATGGCGTGGATGTGGGCGCGCATGCACGCCCGCACGACGCGTCTCGGCACGTTCGAAGGCGGATTCCAAAGGTTCGCAGACATGTTCGCGGAGAAATTGCGCGGGATGGGAGTGGGGATCCGGCTGGGGGTGAGAGTCGAGTCGATTCAACGGGAGCAGGCTCAGATCGTCGTGAGAAGCGGCGGCACGTCCGAGCCGTATGACCGGGTGCTGGTGACCACATCCCCGAACCTGATGGCGAAGATGTGCCCGGGTCTGCCCGAAGATTATTTGAAGGGACTGCTCGGGTTGAAATCCATGGGCGCGGTGGTGATGACGGTATCGCTCACGCACCAGTTATCGAAGGATGGTTATTACTGGTTCAACCTGCCGAAGGAAGCGGGCTTCCCGATGCTGGCGCTGGTGGAGCATACGAATTATGTATCGAAGGAACATTTCGGCGGCGACCACATCGTGTACGCGGGCGATTATCTTGAACTGGGTCACGAATATTTTTCGCTGAACAATGAGCAATTGCTGGAACGCTTCCTGCCCGCCTTCAAACGCATCAACCCCGAATTTTCGCGCGAGTGGGTGAAGAAGGTTTGGGTGACGAAGACGGAGTACGCCCAGCCCGTACCGCTGTTGAACCATTCGAAGAACATCCCCGCTATCCAAACACCCATCGAAGGTTTGTATTTCGCTTCGATGAGCCAGGTGTACCCGTGGGACCGCGGCACGAACTTTGCTGTGGAGATCGGGCGAAGAGCGGCGAGGATGATATTGGGGATGTCATGATGGGCAAACGGGAATAGCCATCTCCGGGCGTTGGTCTGGAAGGCTGTCTGTTGATTGAATTCCTGTTTCAAAAATACTCCAAAAGAAAAAGTCCCGATGCCTTTTGCCTGGCTCGGGACTTTTTTTCATCCGTTTTTTCTCTCTACCCTTGACACTGCTGTTATCGATGGGTGGGCGCTGGGAAGAAAACTCTCATGATCGAAGTGCGGACATGTAGAAGTTGATGTAGTCTGGTGACACATACCACTCGGAATCAACCTTCTCAAACCACCATGAGTCGCCTACTGCTTGACGATACCACCAGGATGTATGTGGGCTTGGCACAATTTCCGCTTGTGCCTCCAAGTCCAAATAACCCATGGCGTCATAAATATGTACACTATGAATTGAATCTTCTGGACCGAGAGCAAGGAAATCCTTCGTTTCTGCTTTTACGTCGTTTACTGAATATTCTGCCCGCCAACGAGGAGCCACCCTCTGTGACTATAATGATGAGACACTGGTACCCACTAGTTTAGTGTGCAGGGCGTAGGAGAAAAGGCATGTCTCAAGAACAGGACGGCAAGTTGGA
>JBFYRY010000272.1:0-5317 GCA_041302025.1 Chloroflexota bacterium
TTTTTATGCAATCTCTTATAGACGAAGAGACAATCAAGGATGTTTTCGGTGCATCAAGGCACGAGTTGATCTCGCTCATCGACCGTCACACGCTGACCGTACAAGCATGGCTCTCTTCGCGAAGCCCACAGGCGGCAACGTTCCAGGGCAAAGGCATTCGAGCATCATCCACGGGATTCAACATCCGCTTTTTAAATCTGGCACTCGGATGCAATTTTCCGGCAAGGATAAGTGAGACCGAGATCGAAGAGGAGATCAAAGCCGTAAAGGATTTCTTCGCCGCGAGACATGTTCCTTGGTATTGGTGGATAAGTGCTTTTCCGTCCATTGAAAATGTTCGCGGTGTTTTGGAGAGACACGGCTTTGAGTATGATGTTCCGCCGCTCCCTGCCATGTCCGCATCTCTGACTTATGAGAACGTGAGCCTGCCGGAATACCCGAAGAATATCCGCGTCTGGCAGGCAAAGACAACCAAAGACTTGCAGGCGGCGAGCCTGATCCGCAGGACTGCTTTTCGGTTTCAAGAAGGCGAAGCGCTGACCTATTTCGAAGACATGACTCCAGATTGGTTGAAGAATGACAAGGTAACGTTATTGCTGGCGGGTGAAAAAGAATCGGAACCTGTTTCCATTGGTGCGATGATCTTTGCAGAGGGGATTCCCGGTGTTTATGTTATGGCTACCCTGCCCGAGTATCACCGCAAAGGATTTGGCAAAGCCATCCTGAAGGGACTTATGTCCAGCGCCATTGCACAGGGGCACAAAATCATGGCACTCACCGCCAGTGAGGCGGGGTTTGGATTATATTCGCAATTCGGCTTCCACCATATCTTCAGCTTCGATTTTTACAAACTGACAGCCTGAAGAACGTGTCGAGAGAACGGCGGTTGGGTTATTCCACATGATGTATAATTTCGCTCGAGGAGAATTGGAGATGGCAGAGACTTTATCGTTGGAGAACAAGGTGGCGCTCGTGACAGGCGGTTCGCGCGGAATTGGGCGGGCTGTGGCGCTGGAACTCGCGGCGCGCGGCGCGGCAGTGGTTGTCAATTACAACAAATCGCCCGAAGCCGCGGATGAGGTTGTGAAGAAGATCCAGGAAGCAGGCGGGAAAGCCGCCGCGTTTCAGGCGGATGTCTCCGATTTCAAACAGGCGGAAGGGCTGGTGAAATTCTCCATCGAAACCTTCAGCGACCTCAGCATCCTGGTCAACAACGCCGGGATTACAAAGGATACGCTCATCATGATGATGTCCGAAGCGGATTGGGACTCGGTAATCGACACGAATCTCAAATCCACGTTCAACTGCTCGAAAGCCGCCGTCAAACACATGATGCGCAAACGGACGGGGCGCATCATCAACGTGGCATCGGTTGCCGGGCAGATGGGCAACCCCGGACAAACGAATTACTCCGCCTCCAAAGGCGGACAGATCGCCTTCACCAAATCGCTGGCGCGCGAAGTGGCGGCGCGCAATATCACCGTCAACGCCATCGCGCCGGGATTTGTAGATACTGAAATTCTGGATGCCATGCCCGCCGAAATGCTCGAAGCCGCGCTCAAATTGGTTCCGCTTGGGCGCAAGGCAAAGCCCGAAGAGGTCGCCTACGCTGTCGCCTTCCTCGCATCCGACCAAGCCGCGTTCATCACCGGTCAGGTGCTGGCAATCGATGGCGGCATGGCGATGATGTAGAGATGGAGAGTAGAAAATAGAGAGTAGAGAGTGAGATAACTGTCTTTAGTCACTACTGCCCAGTCTCTACTCCCTAGTCTCTGGTCTCAAGGAGAAACCATGACAGAATACACCCCCCAAGGCAAGACCACCGTCGCGCCGGATGTGCTTGTGACCATCGCGCGGCTCTCGGCGTTGAGCGTCCCGGGCGTCAGCCGCATGGCAAACGTCAGCGGCGGCGTGAACCGGCTCTTCAAGCGCGGCATCCACGACGGCGTGCGCATCGAAGTCGAAGATAACGTCATCGTCGCCAACCTGTACCTCGTCCTCAAACCGGATGTCAACATCCGCGAAGTGAGCCGCCAGGTGCAACAGCAGGTGGCGCGCGCGTTGCAGGAAATGGTCGGCATGGATATCGGTGAGATCGAGATCCACATCGAAGACATAGATTACGAAGAAGAGGCAGCGTCCGCATGAAGCCCCGCACCAGGGCGCGCGCACTCGCCCTGCAGGTACTTTACGAAGTCGATCTTGCAAACCACCCTCCAGCCGACGTGTTCAAAGAGCGGCTGGAGGAAACCCCGCTTTCCCCGGAACTCTCCGAATTTGCGCGCCAGATCATCTTTGGCGTCCTCCCCCTCGCCGCAACCCTCGATTTATCCATCGCCCGGTATGCGCCCGAATGGCCCTTCGACCAGATCGCCGCGATAGACCGGAACATCCTGCGCATGGCATGTTGGGAATTCGCGGTCTTCCACGAAACACCGCTCAAGGTTGCCATCAACGAGGCGGTCGAACTTGCCAAGCAATACGGCTCCGATTCCGCGCCGCGTTTCGTCAACGGTGTGCTCGGCAGTCTGGCAGACCACGAACACGAGATCAAACAGGCACTTCAAAAGGTGTAAACCCGCACATGGAAATTCTCGGCATCGGTCCATCCGAACTATTTTTCATTATCATCATCGCGCTCATCGTGCTCGGTCCCAAGGATATGCAGAAGGCGGGCAAGACCGTCGGGCGATGGCTGAACAACCTCGTGAGATCCGACGGCTGGAAGGCTTTTCAACAGACATCGAAGGAGATCCGCACCCTGCCGACCAAACTGATGCGCGAGGCAAACCTGGAAGTGGCGGAGATGGACAAGGAAGTCCGCAGGGCGATGGATGTGCGGGAAAAACCATCCGCTTCCTCTCCCAGCCGCAAGTCGTTTCCGATAAACGAGCCGGTGAACACTATCCAATCCCCCACCGTTAAAACCCCCGAACCGGATACCGAGCAACATGACTAAACTCTTCAAGGCACTCTGGCGGGTCATCACCTTTCCGTTCGTGCTTGCATACAACATCATCGCCCTCCCTTTTCGCGCGGTCCGCAAGGCGTATCAGTTCCTGAACACGGATCTCGATGAGGACCGTCCGCTCATGGACACGTTCTCCAGCATCGTCAGCGAGGAGCAGGTGCGCGCCAGCCTGTGGGACCATGTCGAAGCGTTGCGCATGCACCTGCTGCGGATGGTGATCGCGCTCGCGGTCGGCGTGGGCATCTCGTTCTATTTCACCGTCCCTCTCATGGAATATCTCGCGGGACCGGTCGAGGGACTGAAAAACCTGCAAGCCATCGAGGTGACGGAGGAGATCGGCGTTTTCATGCGCGTGGCATTGACAAGCGGCATCGCCATCATGCTCCCGTATATCGCCTTCGAACTATGGCTGTTCGTTGCTCCCGGTCTCCGTCCGCGCGAACGCAAAATGGGACTGGTCGGCATTCCGCTTGCCGCAATCCTCTTCCTGGGAGGCATGGCATTTACATTCTTCGTCCTGCTCCCTGCCGCCCTGCCGTTCCTGGGAAACTTCACAACCATTTCACAGTTCTGGACCGCGCGCGAATATTTCAAGTTTGTCACCGGGCTGATGTTATGGATCGGGTTGTTCTTTGAATTTCCGCTTGTGATTTATATTCTTACATCCATCGGCTTTGTCAAACCAGTTGTGCTGGTCCAGCAATGGAGACTGGCGGTCGTGATCATCGCGATCATCGCCGCGGCAGTGACCCCCACCGTCGATCCGGTCAACATGGGGCTGGTCATGCTCCCCATGACCTTGCTGTATTTTGTCAGCATCGGGCTGAGCTACATCGCCTACGCCGGGCGGCGCAGGTCAGCCCTGAAAGAAGCCGCCGCCGCAGAGGAGAATATCCCCGTTTCGAGTGATCCTGTCGATTAAACGGGAACAGGCTCCAGCTTGGAGAGAAGCGTTCTGAAATTTAGGAGAGAGAGAATGAAGTTACGTACCGCCATCCCGCGCCAGGTTCTTGCAATCATCCTGATCCTTGCCTTGAGCAGTCAGGCTTGCGCGATCACGTTGATCAAGTGGCCCGACATCTTCCCCACTAGTAGTCCGGCAAATACACCCAGTCCGTCCGGGACATCACAGACACCCGCGCCGCGCGCCGAGGTGACGTTTACCGTGCAACTGCCCGAAGCTTTATTACCGGGTGAGGCGCTTGCCCTGAGCGTGGTGGACGAGGTGACCGGGCTGGCGCTCAACGCAGTGGATTACCAGATGACGCCGCTCGACGCCGTCACATATTCAAGCACGCTCGCCATCCCGGACCGCGCCGTGATCCGTTATCGTTATGTGAGGCTGGGCGGCGGACGCATCCTCGAGGACACGAACACGGATGCCGCCATCCGATACCGCCTTCTGCTCGTGAACGGACCCACCCAGATCGTGGATACGGTGAACAGTTGGGCAGACCGCCCGGTGAATACGATCTCGGGAAATATTTATGGCACGGTGGTGAACACCGAGACCGGCGCACCGATCCCCGATATCATGGTGACCGCGGGCGGCGTGCAGATACAGACCGATTCTGCCGGGCGCTTTGAACTGCCCGGTCTGCGCGGCGGGACTCACAACCTGGTGGCATACGCGCTCGACGGCATGTTCGAGACCTTTCAACAGGGTGCGACCGTGGGAGGGAACCAGGCAACGCCGGTGGAAGTGCGCATGAAACCCGCGCCGCTGGTGAGCGTGCTATTCATTGTTTCGGTGCCGGGTTCCACACAACGCAGTGTCCCGATCCGCATCGCGGGCAACCTGCTTCAACTCGGCAACACCTTCGCAGACCTGCGCGGCGGACTCAGCACCGTGGCGGACCGCATGCCTGTTCTGACCCCCCTGCCTGACGGCAAATATTCGGTCTCGCTGTTCCTGCCCGCAGGCGCGGATATTCAATATAAATACACCATGGGCGATGGGTTCTGGAACGCCGAGTTCACATCCGAAGGCAGGTATGTGACGCGCCAGTTCATCGTCCCGAACCAGAATACGACCATCAACGATGCGGTGCAGTCATGGCAGGCGGGACCCAACGCGCCGATCCTGTTCGATGTGACCGTGCCGCCCAATACCCCGCCCGGCGATATCATCTACATTCAATTCAATCCCTACGGCTGGACACAACCCATCCCCATGTCGTCCATCGGGACAAACCGCTGGGCATATAAACTATTCGGTCCGTTGAATCTCGTCGGCTCAATCGGTTATCGGTATTGCCGCAACGCGCAATGCGGTTCGGCGGATGACTCGCAGACCGCCGGGGAGACGGCTCACGGGCGCAATGTTTCGCCCAGCATCGTGCCGCA
>JBFYRY010000047.1:0-20456 GCA_041302025.1 Chloroflexota bacterium
GCGGCGCTGGCGGCAGTCAATGCGGATACATGGGCAACCGAGTTGGGAGTCCTGAATCCGACCCCTCCGCGCATGATCACGGACCTGAGAAAGCGCGTCGAAAAAGGGACCTCGGGCGGGGTCTCGTTATTTGGAACGCTGGCTTCACTGTTTGGCGCCGCCGTCATCGCCCTGCCCGCGGCACTGATGACTGATAACTGGTCACTACTCCCACTGATTACTGCATCTGGTCTCGCTGGCTCGCTCTTCGACTCGCTCCTTGGCGCAACTGTCCAAGCCATGTACTACTGCCCTACGGATAAAAAGGAAACCGAGAAGCACCCGCTCCACACCTGCGGCACAGCGACGGTCCACCTCCGCGGCTGGAAGTGGCTGGATAATGACTGGGTCAATTTCGCATGCGGCGCGGCGGGGGTGGTGGTGGCATTGCTAATAAAATAACTCGTGGCAGAGAATCAAAACAGGGACAGCATCTCACACGCTGTCCCTGTTTTCTATCAACTGATTCACTATTCACTGCTCACTGATTACTACGCTCCCCCACTCGGCTTCTTCGGCTTACGGGTAAATAACTTCCAGACAGCCCAAATGATGAGGGCAAACGGCAGGAGCACGGGGATGATCACCACGAACAACCAGATCGCGAAATTGATCAAACCCTGATACGCAGAGACCACGGTCTTTCTGGCGTCGGTGAATGTTTCACCGGGCTTCCACGGGATGGGCGTGGAGGTGGGACGCGGCGTAAACGTCGGGGTGATCGTCGGTGTCGGCGTGGGGGTCAGGATCGGGAACTCAGGCTCAAAGTTGACGGTGATGGTCGAGAAGGCGGCGCGGTCGGCGAGATAATTCATGCGTCCCTTGATCTGCTCGATCTGCGACTCGATGTTCGCCAGTTCCTGGTTGATACGCAGGGCTTCGTCCACGGTCTTGGCATCCTTGAGAAATTCCTGGATGCGGGCACGCGTGGCTTCGAGGTTGACCAACTGCGATTGCAAATCCACGTATTGATCGGTGACATCCTCGCCAGAGGCGTTCTCGTCCAGCACGCGGATGGCTAATTCGCGCAGGCGGGTGAGCATGCGTTCGAATTGATCCACGGGGACACCGATGGTTATGGTGGCGTATTTCAAGTTATTGCCGTAGTAATCCTGATACCAGACACGTGAACTGATGATATACCCGCCCAGGTCACCGATGATCTGTGTGGTCCGGTCAATGGCGACATCGGTATCCTTGACCAGCAGGCGCATGTCCGCGTTTTTGATGATCTTGCGGTTGGTGGTCTGGACGACGATATTTTCCCCCGAAGAATTAGCGATCTCGAAAGCGGGAGCCATGGTGGGCATGGGAAGCGCGTCCACAACCGACGGCGCCGCACCTTCCAGCGCTTTTGATTCAACCGCAGGCATGGCGGCTGGTTCTTCCGGCATGTAAAAATCCTGGGCGGGCGCTTCGGTCGCGGCGGCGGGTGCACAAGCGGCAAAGATCATCATAGCCGCCAGAGACATGGATACAAACAGGGCAAAGCGGTGTTTCATGGTTCCCTCCGGGAAACATAAGATTCGGCGTTAATACCATGACGAGGAAGGGAAATTAAAGTTCCCTGTGGACCGAAGATAGTGGACGGTGACTGAAAAAAAACGTCCACGGTCTACCGTCCACCGTCTACAGACTCTACTTCAGCACCACCTCCGCCTTCACCACCCCTCCCCGGTCGTGTCTGGCGGTCAACTTGACCTTCGTCCCCTTCTTCGCTTTCACCACCCATTCCACTTTGATGCGGTCGGAAGTACCTTCATCGGTCTCATCCACGATGGCTGGCTTGTAGGCCGGGAGCCAGCCCTCGTTCTGGATCACGAACCGGATGCGGAACGAATCCGCTCCAAGGGAGGTAACGCTCGTTTCCCACAGGGCAAGTTTCGGGGAGATGAGAGCGTGCCACACGATCCAGTCCGGGAAGGGGCTGATCTCCTTCTCCAAAAATTCCAGCGGCGGATTCGTCCACATGTTCAGGAAGTCCCAGCCGCCGAGTTCAACCTCTCCAAGCTGCGGATGTTTGAACGGGTACCAATCCACATAGCCTTTGCCTTTGAGGACCTCATCGTTCCACTTAAGCATTTTAAGATCGTCCTCAATGGGATGTTCGCGGTACCAATCGATGAACTTGAACTTCTCGATGCCCGCCTGTTTCATCGGGCTCCAGAATTCCACCGTCCATGAAAAGACGCCGACATGGTCGTACACCCACGTGTCGAAGCCGCCCGTGATGACCTGCTTCGGATGATATTTGAAATCGTGGAAGACCGAGATGTTCGGGTAACTCGTGAGCGCCGTGCCCTTCTCGCCGATCTTTTGATACGTCCACAGGTCGTCGGTGGGCAACTCATCGTCGGCGCGGTCGTCATACGGACGCAGGAGCACGCCGCTCATGGTGTGGAACGAGATCGAGCCGGTGATGTTCGGATGCTTCGTGATGAACTCGACCAGGTTGCGCGCTTCGGGCTCGGATGCCGGGAAGGGTCCCGCGCCGTGTTGGTCGCCTTCGGGACGCCAGCCCGCCGGGAAATTGCGGTTCAGGTCCAAGCCTTGTTTGGGTCCGCGAATCTTGAGCGTCACCCCGTCGAAATTTTTCAACAACCCCTCCGGCAGGATGCGGTAATATGTACCGCCCGTCTCCACCGGGTCGCGCCGCACGATCAAACGCGGGTCATCGGGATGCGCCTTCCACGCGCCGTGCGGGTCTTCGATGCGCATCTGCAAAATGCGCCCGTCGCCGTCAATATCTTCGCTTCCGTTCATGCCATCAATCGGTTCGTCGGTGTACGGATATTCGCGCGTGCTCGAACGGATGAGTTTGGGTTTATCTGCCAGCGCCCACTCCGCGCCATCGGGGTTCACGCGCGGGACGATATAAAAGGCGCGTGTATCGAGCGCGCGCGTGATGTTCGCATCCTTCTTATATCGCGTGACCAGCGAATGGATGAGATACAACGCCGCGGCGGATGCGGTCACTTCGGAGGCATGGATGTTGCCATCCACCCAGAAAGCCGGTTTCTCCGCATCGCTCCCGGACTTGAAGTTGGTCGCCGTTATCAACCACACATCCCTCCCCTCGTGGCTTTTCCCGATCGACTCCAGCCGGATGAGATTGGGGTATTCCTTTGCATACTCCTTCAAGAGGCGGGTGAGTTCGTTGTAGCGATAGAACTTGTTGAAACATGGTTTGGGCATGGGATTCTCCTTTTTGCTTGTCACTCTGAGCGCAAGCGAAGAGTCTCTGAAACCATAGTAGAGATGCTTCGCACACCTGCCCTGCACCAAACGCAGTGCGGTGCAAGTGTCGTTCAGCATGACATGATTATTTCATATCGTTCATTTCGATCTCTCATAGATCACAGCCGGGTCCTTCGACCATCCCGCTGTTTTAGATCGGACAACCAGCTTCGCTAACGCTTCCGGAAAGACCTTTTCATGGCGCGGCACATCATCAATGGGCATCCAGATTGGGATGTAGACTCCCTCGCTGGGGTCGTTCGGGTCCGAGTCGGTAAACTCTTCACCGGTGCCGCTCCCGAACTCGCCGCTGACGCAATCCACTAAAAAGTAGAGTTGTGTGCTTTGGTCAAAATGGATGACTGCCACCTTCTGCTGAATGGCAACTTCGACCCCCAGTTCCTCCATCGCTTCACGAACAGCGCCCTGCTCGGGCGTCTCGCCCTCGTCCACACCACCGCCGGGGAACACGAAATAATCCAGCCCCGCGCGATGACGTTCGATCAGCGCGACCTTGTCATTTTCGATTAACACGATCCCAGCTCGAGTTCTCATACCTTTCCTCACATTATCATCGAACATGCCCCAAATAACTGAGCGACTGGTACAAACAAGCAACCAGGAGAGCGTGCAAAAATTCGCCGCGTTTGGTCATCTCCAGCAGGTCATCGAGCGGAACAAGATGGACTTCGATATCTTCGCCATCGTCCAAATCCTGACCGGTCACTTTTTCGGCGTTCAAGGCAAGGAAGCAGTGAAGCGTGTTGGTCTGAAGCGCGGGGTTTGCATACAGCCTTCCCACCTGGATAAACTCGGAGGCAGTATAGCCGGTCTCCTCGAGCAGTTCGCGTTTGATACCTTCGAGCGGATCCTCACCATCCTCCACCACCCCGCCGGGGATCTCCCATAACACGTCCTTCACGCCGTGGCGGTATTGTCGGATCAACACGGCTTGGTTGTCCCTGGTCAGCGCAAGGACATTCGCCCAGGCGCGGAACTCGAACACGGTTGCATCCAGGAATTTTCCATTGGGCAATTCGCACTTATCCATACGAAAGCGCGGGCGGATGTAACTTGACTCCAAAATTATCCAGGGTTTGATGGTCATGGACAAATTCTAACATGCACCCTATTGACTTTCCCATCCAAAAGTTGTAATATGTCGTTAGGCGACATATATAACAAAAAGGATTTGAATTTATTCCATGAAAACGCAACCAACCTCCCCATTGACCGAAGCGACGTTCTTAATCCTGTTGAGCCTGTCTCCCGCACCCAAGCATGGATATGCCATCATGAAGGAGGTCAAAGCGCTGAGCAAGGGACGGGTCGTATTCAGCACCGGGACGTTGTACGGCGCGATCCGGCGACTGCTCGAACAGGGCTGGCTCAAACGCGCCACCGATCCCAAACCCAATCCCACCGACCGCGAACGGAAGGCATACGCCCTGACCGAAAAAGGGCGAAGGGTGGTCAATGCCGAGACGGAACGCTTGAGGTCCTTACTTGCCACTGCCGAAGAACGCACCTCCGAGAGTCCGGTATGAGTGTTCTTGCGCGATTGTTCATCCGGGTGTATTCCAGAACGTTGAACCTGTACCCGCCCAAGTTTCGAGCGGAATTCACCGAAGAGATGCAGGTCGTGTTCCGCGATTCACTGGAAGAGGCTTTAAACGGCGGGATGCTCGTCGTTGTACTTCTCTGCCTGCGAGAATTCGGCGGATTGCCGTTCAATATATTCAAAGAATTCTGGCACGAACTCCAGGGAAAGGAATTGATCATGCTCCACGAAAATACATCAGGTTCCCCGGCAACGACCGGGCAGGTGGTGATGGGCGCGCTCCCGTTCCTTGCGTTCGGTATCGTCATGATCATGTTGGAACTGGCGCCTACGTTGGGAGGCGCATTGCTTTGGCTGTGGTTGCTTCTCCCCGCCATAGGATTCGGCATCGGGTGGGTGCAAGGTTTCCCGCGTTGGTCTTATCCGTATGTGGGAATGGCTTTGATCCTGGCTTTCTATATCCAGAACGCCTCCACACCCGGATTGAACTTTTTCGGCATTCCGGTCTTTGGACGTGAACTGTGGGGCTGGCGTTCGTGGGTCCCGTTGGCTGTGGCTTTCGTTATCGCGCTTGTCATCAGTCGCTCCCTCAAGCCTTTCGTCAGTTTCTTTATCAACCTTTGGAAGGATTGGAGCATCCCATCCTATTTCATGGCTGGGGCTTTACCCTGGCTCGTGTCAGGCGCCTTAATTGAAATAGACCGGCTGTATTATTTCATGGTCACACTTGCCATTCTACTGGTCGGGATGGTGATCCTTTACCTTCGCAGTCAATCTACCTGGCAGCGGGTCCTGGTACTCACGGTCGGGGTTATAGCCATATTGTTTCCTGCCGCTTTAGGCTCCAATTCCTACTGGCTGGCACATCACGGCACTTTCTCAACAAACGCCGAAATGTTTGTTCAGGCGGGAAAGGTCGCCCTTGTTATGCTCCTCCCTGCCTGGCTGGAACTGTTTCGCCGTTCGCTGGGGCGGCTGAGGCGGGCATAGAAAGAAATGAAAAACGTTTCCGATTCCCTGATGACTCTGTACGCCCGCCTTTTGCACCTCTACCCGCGCAAGTTTCGGGATGAATTTGCCGAAGAGATGCAAATCGTCTTCCAAGACTCAGTGAAAGAAGCAGTCGGGAACGGGATGTTGTCAATGATAGTTATATGCCTGCGCGAGTTGGGGGGATTACCACTCAGCATTCTGCGCGAGTTCTGGCATGAGTTTGAAAGAAAGGAAACGATCATGGTCACGACTGAAAAAGTGGAAACAGAGACATCCACCGATGGAGGCGCAAATCATTGGAATGCATTGATCGGCGCGTTGCCTTTCGCATTATTCGGGGTTGCAAGCATGATTGGCAAAAGCAGGCTTCCGTTCCATATGGCGTACCCTAATCTGGTATTTTATGTCATCGTTCTCCTCGGACTTTTGCTAGGATTGATAAAAGGGTTTCCGCGCTGGGCATATAGTTATCTGGGCTGGTCTCTGGTCTTTGCCTGGTGGTGGACCGACATGGGCACATACGGATTGAGGATCTTCGGCTTTCGAATTGATTATTGGACCTGGCAGATTTGGGTCCCGCTTCTCGCAACGCTTGGACTTGCCCTGCTATGGACGCGTTCGCTTCATCCCTTCCGGCAGCTGGTTCGCGGCATCTGGGAAAATTGGACCAATCTCTCCCTCATGATCTACACGTTCATCGCATTCGTGGTTCTCATCTACGATGAGAACCATCACCCTTATTTATTTCTGTTCATGACCGCTTCAACGATCATATTTTCCGCAAGCGTGTGGTTCTTCTTGCAAAGCGTTGATATGCGCAAGCGGGCTATATCTCTGTTTTCAGGATTCGTCCTGGCATTTGCCACATCGTATATATGCGACGCCACGTGGGACCGGCACAACGGATACCCCAGAACGATTAAGTTTGAATTTGATTATGAGACCGTCTCGAGTTACGCCATCTTCCTGGTGTTCTACGGGTTAATTCTCCTCCTGCCCGTTCTGGTCGGTTTCATTAAGAGCACTGTGAATAAAGAAACGATGACCTGATCAGTCTCAGGGAGCATCTTTTTCGATTTTTGGGACCAAGCGTTTGAACTGCTCGATCACAGGCATGATCGGCGGGCTGACATCTTCAGGGATTTCGCTTGAAACAAACCAGTTCCATTCCGTGTGCTCGTCGTTGAGTTTCACTTCCCCGCTCCAATCGCGCGATAAATAGATGATGGTGACGTTAAACACTTCATCCCCGTTTGGGTATTTGTAATACAGTTCGGGACCGGAGAACACACCGAACAGCGACATCTCCCCTACTTCCAGATTCACTTCCTCGACTGTTTCCCGTTTCGCGGCTGACTCGACCACCTCTCCGGGTTCGGTCGCCCCGCCGGGGATTCCCCAACATTCACTATCGGAGCGCCTCATCATAAGCAGACGGTTGCTCCCGTCTACAAGCAGGATCGCCGCCCCAACCATCAGGATGGGACGGTGTCCGATGTATTCGCGGAGTTGGATGATGTAGTCCATGATCGAGCTTCAATGGTTCTCTGGCAAATCGAGACAACCTATTCCCGCAACATCAACTTCCCCTTGTTGTTTGCCTGATACACAACCAAATCGGTCATCGGGAAATGTCTGGCATTGGTGGTGACGAGGGAAAGTTTATGGTGGAGGGCGGTCGCGGCGATGATAGCATCCATGTCTTCCAGTGTGACGCCTTGTTTACGCCATGTGCGGATTAATTCCCCGGCATTATCTGCGATCCCATCGGACACCGCAATCGTTTCAAATGAATTGAGCAGGTGATATGTGGCTTCTTTTTCACGGTCCTGCATACCCCGAATCACTTCCAGGCGGGTCACCGCAGAGATATAAAGCGCATCATCACGCGCGAGGGATGCCAACAACTCCAGGAATCCGGTCGCTTTGCGAAAACACTGGATGATGATATTGGTATCGAGCAGGTAATCGCTCATCGTTTTTTCTTTCCAGGTTTGAGTCCCCACTCAGCGGAAAAGTCGCGTGTAGATTTTTTTCGCCCCTCTTCGACCCAGCGATTGATATCATCAAACGTTTTCATATCGGGATGGTCCTCATCCTTCCATGCGCCGTAGGCTTTTTCAAGCGCATCCAGCAGTTTACGGCGGCGCAATTCCCGCGCCAAAATATCCTCCACAAAGCGCGTCCGCTCGCGGGCAGGGACTGAAGTACGCAAATCGTCCATCAGGGATTTGGTGATATACAGGTTCATTCGTTCTTTGACGGCACGCATGGTGTTATTCCTTTGCACTAATTAATTGCACTGTAATTATACACCAACCTGCACACCATTTCCACATATCGACTCGACTGCCGCGAACGCGGATTTGGTCACACCGATCAATTGCTCATAAGGTATCGGCGGTTCGCCTCCCTCGCGAATGGATGTGGCGAAGGCTTTCCACTCCGCCACATGACCCTTGTCCTGCGCCCCCTTCGCCATGTTCTTTCTTCCATCACGAACTGTTTGCAACGAAACGAAATCATCCAACACTGACACCTGTCCCCCACAAAAAACTTCGACGCGTTCCTTCGGGAAGGATTTATCACCGTTGGCAAGATAGTCCACGACACCAATCGAACCATCAGGGAAGGTGAAAGTCATCGAGACGTTGTCTTCGCGGTATTTGCCGCCATCCGGCAAGGCGTGCGCGGTCACAGAGACGGGAGACTCACCAACGAGGAAGGTGATGAAGTCAATGAAGTGGCAACCTTCACCGATGATGCGTCCGCCGCCGATGGCTGGGTCTTGAGTCCAATGGTTGAGGGGGATGTAACCGGCGTTTACTCGATAATGGATATGCTTGGGTTCGTGGAAAGTGAAAAGTGACGAGTAGAGTTGTTGCGCAAGCGGGGCAAAGCGTCTGTTAAAACCAGTCATCAGTAAACAGTTATCAGTTTTTTTCAACTGTTTACTGATGACTGATAACTGTTCACTATTTATCGCCAATGGTTTCTCTACAAAGACATGCTTCCCCGCTTTCAGGGCTTTGACAACCAGGTCGGCGTGCGCGTCGTGGCGGGTGAGGATGGCGACGGTGTTGATGTTCGGGTCGTTGATGATCTCGTCGTCGCTGGAAGTGGCGTATTTAAAACCGAATTTCTTGCCGGAGTGCTGGGCGTGGAGTCCGCCGGAGGAACCGATGCCAACAAGTTCGATATCACCAGCTTTTTTGATGGCGGGGAGGAGAATGGCGTTGGCGAAGAGTCCGGCGCCGAGAACGCCGAGTTTTACAGAACCGGTTTTTGGAAGAGTAGAAAGTGGAAAGTGGATAGCCCTACTTTCTACTTTCCACTCACTGCCCGGATATGTCAACACCACACCCAAAAACGGTTCTTTCTTTTTACCGGTGATCACATCGTATGCAACAGTCGCCTGCTCGATTGGGAAGCGATGTGTAATAAGCGGCTTGACATTAAGTTTGCCCTGCGACATCAATTCAAGAACCGACTCGAAATTACGTCCCTCCGTCCAGCGCACATAGCCGATGGGATAATCGTATCCGTGTTCTTCGTAGTTGACATCGTAGCGTCCCGGTCCGTAGGAACGCGAGTTAATGAAGGAGAGTTCTTTTTCGAAATAAACCTTGCGCGGGAGGGTTAAGCCAACGGCGCCAGTAGCGACAACGCGCGCTTTGTCACGGGCAATGACGCCTGCCAACTCAACAGGGTCATTCGAGGAGGTATCCGCGCAGATGATGACGGTGTCAAAGCCGCGGTTGGAGGTGAAGGCTTGGGCTGAGTCCACGGCTTTTTTGCGGGAGACCGCTTGAAGTCCAAGGGAGGAGGCGAGGGCGAGGCGGGTGGGATCAATGTCCAGGCCGAGGACTTTGCATCCAGCGGCTTCCGCGATCTGGGCGGTGAGGAGACCGAGCAACCCCATCCCTATCACTGCAACGGTTTCGCCAAGTTGCGGTTCAGCAAGACGGAATCCCTGCATGGCAATGGCGCCGAGGGTGGTGAAAGCAGCGGATTCAAAATCCACATTTTTGGGAAGCGGTGTGACGAGGTTGCGCGGCACAACATTGTATTCGGCATGGACGGCATAATTCGCACCCGCACAGGCTACGCGCTGACCGACTTTGAACCCAGGTGTGTTCTTGCCGAGCGCCACTATGGTGCCGGCAGATGAATACCCGAGCGGCATGGGCTGATCGAGGCGGTTGAAGGCGGCTTGCACAGCGGGCAGAACGCCTTCACGCTTTGCCTTATCGAGAACCTGACGTACCTGATCGGGGCGAGAACGCGCCTTGCCAAGCAAATTCTTTTTAGCAAACTCGACAATCATGCGCTCGGTACCCGCAGAGACAAGGCTGGATTCTATTTTGACAAGAGCCTGCCCATCACGAGGAGTGGGCACTGGCACCTCTTCGACAGAGGTTTTTCCGGTTTTGATGTTTTGTAGGAGTTGTTTCATAGTGTTGAATTTCTTTTTGAGTTCAAAGAAGTATAACGCATCTCAATATTCGAAAACAAACCTAAACAACACATGACAAATGTCACTTCCACGGTTAAGGGAAACCTTAATTATTGACTTCCGTTTTTCAGGGTGCTATTCTGAAGGTAGCAGTAACAGCGCAAGCTGTTTAATTTTGCATTACCTAATCTAAGGAGGCACAGCATGGCACTCGGTGGTTACGCAGATAAAGTTGCCTGGGTCAACCTGACCACAGGCAAAACGGAATTCAAGCCTATTCCCGAAGAATACAAACTTAAATATATTGGTGCGCGCGGCGTTGGGGTGAGATTTGTATTTGACAATGGTCCGGCGGTTGACCCGCTCTCACCAGACAACATCCTCTGCTTCATGAACGGACCCATGACCGGCTCGGAAGCCAACATGAGCGGACGCATGGCTGTGGTGACCAAATCGCCTCTGACCGGAACGGTCACTGACTCTCACCATGGAGGTTGGTCCGCCGCCCGACTCCGCTGGGCGGGTTACGACGGCTTGGTCTTCAAGGGCAAGGCTCCCAAGCCGACCTATGTGTACATCCATGATGGGGAATTCGAATTGCTCGACGCTTCCGAAGTTTGGGGAAAAGGCGTTCACGATACCGTAAAATATTTCAAAGATAAATATGGCGAAAAAGACCTGACCGTGATCTCCATCGGTCCCGCAGGTGAGAACCTTGTCAAGTTCGCGTGCTGGGTCAATGAAAATGACCGCGCCAGCGGACGCGGCGGCACAGGCTGTGTGGGCGGCTCGAAGAACCTGAAAGCCATCGTCATCAAGGCGAAGAAGGACATCGTCAAAGCGGCTGATCGTGAAAAGTGGAAGGAAGCGCACAAAAACGCCCTCGCCCAAATCATGGACGAGCGCGTCGTCACCTCCCCGCGCAAGGGCGGTCTCTCCGTCTACGGCACGAACGTTCTCATGAACATGACCAACGTCATCGGTGGTCTGCCCGCCAAGAACAGCCAGTTCACTGCATGGGAACATGCCGAAAAAGTTAGCGGTGAATACGTAAACGATAACATCCTGGTGGACAATCCCACCTGCCACGCCTGCCCGGTGGCATGCAAGAAGGAAGTGGAGATCAAGGACGGACCGTACAAGGGTCTGCGCATGGAATCAGTGGAATACGAACCCGCCTGGTCGGTGGGCACAAACTGCGGCAACGACGATATCCGCGTGGTCGCAAAAATGATCGACTGTGCCAACGATTACGGCTTCGACGCCATCGAGGTTGGTCACCCGCTCTCTGTGTGGATGGAAGCAAGCCAAAGAGGCTACACCAATGGCTCAGGCAAACTCGATTGGGGCGACGGCGCCAAAATGGTGGAAGTTGCTGGGCTTATTGCCACGCGCAAGGGCATTGGCGATATACTCGCGAACGGCGCAGATGCCACCGCCGCATACTTTGGTCACCCCGAACTCGCCATGACCTGCAAAGGACAGGGCATTCCTGCTTACGATCCGCGCGGCATCAAGGGCATGGGCATCGGCTACGCCACATCCAACCGCGGCGCCTGCCACCTGCGCGGCTACACACCCGCGGCTGAAGTTGTCGGCAACGTGCTTGGTCCCACCACTGTCACCGACCCGCTTGCATGGAAAGGCAAGGGCGAACTTGCAATGATCTTCCAAAACGTCCATGCCGTCACCGACTGCCTCGATGTGTGCAAATTCGCCACCTTCGCCGAATCGCTGGATGCGTTTGCCGCACAATACGAAGCCATGACAGGTATCTCATGCGATGCAAATCACTTGCTCAAAGTTGGCGAGCGCGTCTACAACCTCGAGCGTCACTACAATAATCTCAACGGCTTCCGCGAAGGCTCAGACACCCTGCCCGACCGCTTCACCAAGGAACCTTCCACCATGGGCGGAAGCAAGGGACACGTCTGCGAACTCGACGACATGCTTGTGGAATACTACGACAAGCGCGGATGGGTGAACGGTGTTGTGCCCGAAGCCAAACTGAAAGAGCTGGAAATTCTCTAACTCCCTCTTCAGACTTAACTGACGGCTGATTCTGTTTCAACAAGCAGAATCTCCCCGATAATAAAAACAGGGCGACGTGAGTCGCCCTGTTCCGTTAATTCCGTCATTGCGAGCCCGGTAGGGCGAAGCAATCCCTGGCATGGCGTGGAGATTGCTTCGTCGGACTGTCGTCCTCCTCGCAATGACGGAAGGGATTACCCACCCCCCACCGCAGGGAAGACATTCACAACATCTCCCTGCATGATCTTCGTCTGAAACGCATCATCCATGAATTGCACATCGCGTCCATTGATAAAAAAGTGGACGTGACCATACATCTTCCCATCTTTGTCGAGCAGTTCCTTTTTCATGATCGGGAACCGCTCAATGATCTTATCGAGCAGTTCTTGTGCCGTGATGCCATGATCCACATCGAACTCGACGGTCTTGCCGCCGGCAATATCACGCAGGGTTGCGAAGAAATTGACCTTCATTTTTCACTCCTGTTTACCAGTATTGGGCTCGCGTAACACTTCCACGTTCATCCGTCCGCTGGAGATGGGGGAGAAAAAGCTGACGACAGAGTCAGGTTTGAGAGGCGAATCAATTCCAAGCGGGGAAAGACGCGGGTTGCGTCCATCCACGTAGACAGGCACATCCTGCCGCAGGTACTCGTTCGAGTCCAATAAATGTTGTCGTGCTTCAGGGAATTGTTCGATCAGAAACGCAACCAGTTTGCGGAATGTATCAACACGGGCGTCGTCCACATCCAGTGACGTGACACCGAGAATCGTACGCATGTTGGCATAAAAGCGTGCCTGCATAAAGGCAGTATATCAAAAATTCCCGACTATCGTCCCGAAGGTTTTTTATTCCTGAACAAAGTTTTTCGAGGAAACCTTCGGGACGATGTTGCTTACGGGCACTGAATGATGCCCTGCGCCCAGAGACACCCGCCGCAGACGGGGGCAATATCGTTACCGAGGCAGTCCTCCACGTTGGCTTCGGAGAGGTCACAGCCGCCGCAGAAAGTGCAGGGCGCAAAGATGAAGTTGTGCAGGCGTTCGCGGTAGGCAAGGTATTCGGGGTCGAGCCAGATCTCTTCGAGCGATTTCTCGCTCACGTTGTAAATGACATGTTTATGAGCGAGGCGCGGTTTGCCATGCAGGTAACTGGTATGCGTGTGCATCAGGGGCCAGCACGGACTGACGTCCCCCGTCCAGGCGATGGACATGGTGCCGCTCTCGACAAAGTTACACACATCGTTCGCACCGCCCCAGTTGTTGCCCGCAAAACTGATGTTGACTCCGCTGTTGAAGACTTCGGTGAGCGCGGCGACTGTGTCTTCGTTAAAGTCCATTTTGGGGAGGCTGAGTTTCGGCAACACGGGCGAAGGCAGGTAGGCAATGTTGCGCATGGTGCGCAGGTAGAGACGATCCTTCTGCATCTCTTCTGTTGCGGGCTGAACGTTGCTCACGGAATAATAACGTGCGCCAAAGGTGTGTCCAAGTTTGATGATCTTCGGCAGGTCGTTGATGTTGCGTTTCATCGCCACAAAGGCAACGCCGATCTCAGGCTTGGGGAAGTGACCCGGTCCGCGCATTTTGAAGAGGCGGCGCAGGTTTTCGATGATAACGGGGAATTCTGCACCGAGGCGCACGTCGGCAAAACCTTCGGGCGTTGCGCCATCGAGTGAAACCCATAAGGTGTCCAGTCCTGAATCAATTAACTCGCGAGTCTTTTTCTCGTTTAGGATCGTGCCGTTCGTGATGACTTCAACTTTTACGCCAAGTTCCTGTTTGATGCGTCGAATCCACTCGATGGTTTTTTGATGGAAAAGAGGTTCGCCGATGCCGCCAAAATAGACATCTGGAATCGGATCCATTTGTTTGAGTCCGGTGAGGATGCTCTCAAAGGTTTCCTCGGTCATCCTGCCGATGGGCTGGTCCCAGGCGTTGCGGAAGCAGGTGATGCAGTCGAGATTGCAGGCGACGGTCGGTTCGATGTAGACTTTGGTGAGATGAGTCACCGGGCGGTGCATGCGGACAAAATTATTTCCTTCGTCGAGGCGAACCTTCGAGCCGGGATTCAGTCCATACTGGCGGGCAACCTCGGGCGGAAGGATGAGGCGTCCCTGGTCGTCCACTTCTGCCCAGGCGGTTGTCTGTTTTGTCGATAGAACGGTCATGGTCTCTCCTAACGGTCAAACCAATTAATACTTATCTTATCCATTTTTGGGGGAAATTTCACGTGACAAAAGTTACAATTCGATAAAGACAAACAACCCCATCGGGAGAATGATATAATTTTCAAAAATATGTTTGAAGGAGTAATTTCGTGGCTGATTCACGAGTTCAAAAATTTGCAAAAGTTTTGGTGGAACATTCCGCCCGCATCGTACCCGGTGACCGTGTGCTGATCGAGGCAACGACCGCCGCCGAGCCACTTGTCCGTGAGTTGTTCATTCAGGTCATGGAAAAGGGCGGTCATCCCCACCCGATGATCGGTTTTCCCGGTATGATGCCATTCAGCCAAGATGAGTTCTACTTGACCTACGCCAGGGAGTCGCAACTCGATTTCACCCCCACGTTCTACAAGATCGCGTATGACCAGTTCGAGAGCCGTATCCGCATCCATTCGGCGACGAATACGCACGGGACAACGAATATCGACCCGGTCAAAGTCCAGCGGCGCGGCAAGGCACTTGGTCCGATCACCGAATCACAGATGAGGCGCGGCGGCGAGGGCAAGTTCAAATGGGTGACCACCCTCTACCCCACCGACGCGTACGCCCAGGACGCGGGCATGAGCCTGAAGGAATACGAGGATTTCGTCTTCGGCGCGGTCCATGCGCACGAGGATGACCCCATTGCTTACTGGAACAGCACTGCCGCGGGTCAGCAAAAAGCCATTGACTGGCTGGCAGGCAAAAGTCAGGTGGTGATGCGCGGAGCGAACGTCGATCTGACGCTTTCGATCAAGGGCCGCAAGTTCATGAATTCCACCGGCATGTTCAACATGCCCGACGGTGAGATTTTCACCGGACCCGTTGAAGATTCCGTCAACGGCTGGGTGAAGTTCACATATCCCGCCATCTACGGCGGCGTGGCGGTTGAAGGCGCGGAATTGACCTTCACCAACGGACGCGTCAATCAGGCAAAGGCTGAAAAGAACCAGGATTACCTGATCAAGATGCTCGAAAGCGATGCCGGTTCGCGCTATCTCGGCGAATACGCCATCGGCACGAATTTCGATATCAACAAGTTCACCGGCAACATCCTGTTCGACGAGAAGATCGGCGGCACATTCCACATGGCGCTCGGCGCGGGCTATCCGGAAACCGGCTCGCACAACAAATCATCCATTCACTGGGATATGATCTGCGACCTGCGGACGGATTCCGAGATCTTTGTGGACGGCGAGTTGTTCTATAAGAATGGGAAGTTTGTGTTCGGGAAATAGCAGGGGGGCAGAAGTACAAAGGTGGATAGGTACAAAAGTAGACAAGGAAACAGGTAAACAAGAAGAGCCTCCCAAGGTTGGAAGGCTCTCTTCATGTATACGTGTCTGCCTGCTTACCTCCCCTAATACATCCCCACCGACCTATCAACCTTTCGAGCATATTCATCGATCCCGCCGCGCACATTGAAAACGTTCTTCCAGCCCTGTTGTGCCAGCCACATCGTGACCTGCACACTGCGGCTTCCATGATGACACATCACGTAGACAGGGACTTCCTGCGCCCTGACGGATTCAGATAACACATTCGGACCTTCCTGTGCCAGTCGGCTCATGGGTGTGACATCAAGCCTGCCATCCGTTATTCTGGCATGGTTCAATTCGACGAGTTCGCGCACATCGAGCAGGATGAATTTATCCTCCGACTTCAATTTTCCGGCAAGTTCGTCGACTGTGATTTCGGGAAGCATTTTATTTCAACGCTTTTATATATAACCGCTCGGCATATTCCTTCACCATGCGGCGCGTGGAGAATTGCGGGATGTTTGTCTTCAAATTGTCTTTGATGCGTGCGATCCACTCGTGGGAGATCTCCTTCGGGTCGCGGTTATAGAACAGGGGGATGATCTCGTTTTCGAGCGTGCCATACAGGCTTTCAGCATCCTCCGCATCCTGAACGCTCTGCGATTCCAACTGACGGTCTTCGCCAATGGACCAGCCGTTCCTGCCGTTGTAGGCTTCGCGCCACCAGCCATCCAGCACGGAGAAGTTCAATGCGCCGTTGACGGCGGCTTTCATGCCGGAAGTACCACTCGCTTCGTAGGGACGACGCGGCGTGTTCATCCACACATCCACGCCCTGGACGAGATAGCGCGCCAGGTTCATATCGTAATCTTCGATAAACACGATGCGCCCGCCCGTTTCCGCGCGCTTGACCTGGCGGTAAACCTGCTGGATCAACTGCTTACCCGGTTCGTCGGCTGGATGCGCCTTGCCCGCGAAGATGATCTGCACCGGCATGTTTGGACGGTTAATGATGTGCAGGAGCCTGTCAATGTCGGTCATGACGAGACTGGCGCGCTTGTATGTTGCAAAGCGGCGCGCAAAACCGATGGTCAACGCGTAGGGATTGATCAATACGCCCGAGGAAACCACCTGCACCGGGTGGAAACCGCCCACCGTCCATCGTTCACGGACGCGTTCACGCAGATAGAAGGACAATTTGCGCTTGAGGTGCAAACGCACCGCCCATAACTCATTGTCGGGGATAGCATCCACCGTATTCCACAATTCAGGTTCATCGAGATGCTCATACCAATCTGCGCCCAAATATTGAGCCAGCAAAACATACAAGCGCCTCGCCATCCAGTTCGAAACATGAACTCCGTTCGTCACGTGCGTGATCGGGACATCCTCTTCCTCCCCATCGGGCCACAGTGGATGCCACATCTGGCGCGAGACCTGACCGTGAAGTTCAGAGACGGCATTGCGTCCTTCCGAATTCTTCAATGCGAGCACGCCCATGCTGAAGGTCTCGCCCTGGGGCATGTGATGCCGCGCCAGGTCGAAGAGCTGGTCGCGGGAAATATTCAATTGGGGCCAGTAACCCGCCAGATACTTCTCGATCAGCCAGAGCGGGAATTCATCGTTGCCCGCCGGGACGGGGGTATGCGTGGTGAAGATGTTCTGTCCGCGCGTCTTTTCGAGCGCCTGTTCGAGCGTATCGCCACCGGCGATGAACTCGCGCGCGCGTTCCAGGATCAGGAATGCGGCATGACCCTCGTTCATGTGCCAGACCGAGGGGTTGTATCCCAGCGCGCGCAGGGCGCGCACGCCGCCGACGCCCAACAGCAATTCCTGCATGACGCGGCGGTCGAGATCAGACCAGTAGAGGCGGGCGGTCAAATTTTTATCGGAATCAGAATTCGGGTCCAGGTTTGAATCGAGCAGATAGAGCGGGATACGTCCAACACGGATCTCCCAGAGTCCCAGCGTCACGAAGCGGTCGGGGAATTCCACTTCCACGGTGAGACGTTTGCCATGGTCGTCCAAAACGGGAAGCGCCGGCAGGTTCTTGAAATCCAGCATGTTGTTGATGGCTTCCTGCCAGCCGTCTTCGCTGATGCGCTGGGAAAAATATCCCTGCGCGTACATGAAACCCATCGCGGTCAACGGCAGACCCAGATCGCTGGACTCTTTGAGGTGATCGCCCGCCAGCACGCCGAGACCGCCCGAATAGATCGGGAGCGTTTCGTGCAAACCGAACTCCATCGAGAAATAGGCTATCGGTCTGCCGTTCAATTCAGGGTGAGACTGGTCCGTCCACGTCTTCTCCTGATTCATGTATGCATCAAAACCGGCAAACACGCGATCAAAGAGCGCGAGGTATTCGGGGTCTTTCGATGCCAGGTTCAAGCGCGGACGACCGGCCTCGCGCAAAAGCCGTATCGGGTTATGTCCAAGCCTTTCCCACAGATCGTAATCGAGCCTGCCGAAGACGCGCGCCGCTTCCGGCTGCCAGATCCACCATAAGTTGTAGTATTCATAGCGGGCAATCATAGCATAAATCCGTCATTGCGAGAGCGGGCTCGAAGCAATCTCCATGGCTGTAGCAAAGTCGAAAGGTTTTTTAACGCGAATGCCACAAATGAGCGAATGGTGCGAATTTTTCAAGGTTTATTCGCGTCATTCGCCGATTGGAGTAATTCGCGTTAAATTTACGCCATAAGACCAAAACCTTGTCAATGGACTTTACTACAACCATAAGCAATCTCCATCACGACGAGAAGATTGCTCACTTGCACCAGTACGTGATTTGCTTGGCAAATCATGCAGGTGTCGTCGCTCATTTCATTCGCTCCTCGCAATGACGAATATATCGGATTACAATGGACGCATGACCCACATCCAACTCTTCATTACCTGTCTCATCGATTCTTTCTACCCGAAAACTGGCGAGGCGGTCGTGGACATTCTCCACCGCCTCGGCGTTGACGTGGAGTTCCCGCCCGACCAAACCTGTTGCGGACAGCCGAACTTCAATGCAGGCTTGCGTAAAGAAGCGCGCCAGATCGCGGAACACACGATCCGCATCTTTGAAAAAACAACCGGCGACATCGTCATTCCATCGGGTTCGTGCGCCCACATGATGAAGCACGGATATGCCGAATTGTTTGCAGACGACCCCGTCTGGCTTCCGCGTGCGCAGGCATTAGGGTCTCGCATTTACGAATTCACAGAATACATCGTGGACAAACTCGGCGTAACCGATCTGGGCGCACGCTGGGACGGAACACTGACCTATCATGCGTCATGCCACAATCTACGCGGCATGAACGTTGACGCCCAACCGCGTGCCTTGCTGGCAAACGTCAAAGGTGCAACGATCGTTGAATTACCCGAAGCGGATAACTGCTGTGGCTTCGGCGGTATCTTCTCGATGGAACATCCCGAACTTTCGGCGGAATGGCTGAAGCGAAAGATCGGAAATCTCGAAAAGACCGAATCCCCCACTTTGGTCGTAGCCGATTCGGGATGCCGCATGCACATCGCTGGCGGACTGCACAGGCAGAAGAAACCGCAGAGGGTGGTCCACATCGCGGAAGTGCTCGCCAACCGCTAACACAGGATAAACCCATGTTCTCAAAATCAGCACAATTCTATGATGCCATTTACAGTGCAAGCGGCAAAGATTACCCAGCCGAAGCAGACAAGGTTCACAAATTAATTCAAAAACACAAACGCACTGACGGAAACTCTCTTCTCGACGTAGCCTGCGGAACCGGAGTCCATGCAGGGCTATTGAGCAAATATTACAAAGTTGAAGGCTCGGACCTTGACGGCAAAATGCTCAAGGTTGCCCGAAAGAACCATCCCAAAATCCGTTTTCATCAAGGCGACATGAGGGACTTTGATCTTGGGTGCCAATTTGATATTGTCACTTGCTTGTTCAGCGCTATTGGTTATATGAAAACCAAATCTGATCTACGCAAAGCAATAAAGAATATGAGCAAACACGTACTTCCTGGCGGAGTACTGATTGTCGAGCCATGGTTTACGCCCGAACAATGGCATCCTGGACGGGTCTTTGCCCTGCGCGTGGATAAGCCTGACATGAAGATCATTCGCATGAGTCATAGTGGTCAAAGAGGAAAAATTTCACTCCTAGAGTTCGAGTATCTGGTCGGCACATCAAAGGGCATCAAACACATGTCCGAGCATCACGAGTTCGGCTTGTTCACCCACGAAGAATATTTGGACGCATTCCAATCTACAGGTCTGAAAGTGATCTACGACAAAAAAGGATTGGCGGGGCGCGGTCTCTACATCGGCAGGAAGGCAGTTAAATAAACCATGAGCACAACTGAATTCAGACAACGCATCCGCAAATCGCTTGCAAACGAAACGCTCCAGATCGCATTGGACGCCAACGCCGAACGCCGCGTGACTGGACGCATCAACGCACTCGCCTCACTGCCAGACTGGCGCGAACGCAGGCAAAGAGCACACGCCGTCCGCGCGGATGTGATCGAACATCTCGACCAGTATCTCGAGCAATTCATCCACAACGCAACCCAAAACGGGATCACCATCCACCGCGCAAAAGACGCGAAGGAAGCGATTGATATCTTTCTGACAATTACGAAACACGCGAAATTAAGTACACAAGTAGACACGTACACAAGTACGCATAACGATACG
>JBFYRY010000048.1:0-19129 GCA_041302025.1 Chloroflexota bacterium
GCCAGCGGCGCGCGGACTCCTTTGCCGATGGGGCGCGATGTGAGCACTATATCGAGTTCGCGCGCGGCGGTCTCGGCGTCTTCATCGAAGGTTTCGTAGAAATCACCGAGACGGAAGAAAAGGATTGTATGGGGATAATCCCGTTTGATCTCAAGGTATTGCTGTCGAATGGGGGTGACATCGTCGTTGGGCATGTGTTGATTTTACTATGCCTGTGCTATTGGGACTATAATTCCTCATGGCTGGGCTGATTGACTTTTCAATGGTGTTACGGTATAAAGCCCACTCGAAAAGAAAAGGAGTAAAGGAATGTATATCGATCCCGGTACCGGTGGTGTGTTGTTCCAGGTTCTTGCAGGTCTATTTGTAGGAATTTCTGGCGCTGTGCTTGTATTTTCGCGGCAGATCCGTGAGTGGTTTTCCCGCTTGCGCCGCCGTGGACGCAAGGATGACGAAGAGACCAAGTAATTCGTGTGTAAATGAAGACTCTTATCTTAGGATTTGACTCGTTCGATCCCGCTGTCTTTGAAGGCATGGCGGGCAGGAACAAATTGCCTAATCTCGAAAAGTTCATGCAGGAGGGTGGTTATTCCCGTTTGGAGGTTTGCTCTCCTCCGCAGACCGAAGTTTCATGGACGAGTATCGCAACCGGCGCCGACCCTGGCGGACACGGCATCTTTGATTTCGTCCATCGCGACCCGGCGACGTATGTTCCGTATGTGTCCATTTTGCCGATGCGCAAGACTGCCGTGGGGGAGCAGTTTGTCCCGCCATACACGGCAAAGACCTTCTTTGAGGAAGCCGCGGACATGGGCTATCCTGCCACAGCATTGTGGTGGCCCGCCATGTTCCCGGCTCGCCCGAACGTACCGGTGAATACCCTGCCCGGTCTCGGCACGCCGGATATCCGCGGTCAACTCGGTGTGGGCACGCTTCTTACCACGGAAGATGAAACGAAGAAGAAGACGACGGTTGTAAAGTTGATCTCCGCTGGTAAGAATCGTTTCTCTGCTCAATTGCCCGGTCCGCAAACGCAGGGGAAGTCTGGTCCACAGACGATCAGCCTGCCCATCAGCGTGGATGTACTCGATGAAAAGACGGCTCGCCTCACGACGGATAAAGACCAGATCGAGTTGAAGCTCGGTCAATGGAGCGACATCGTCGAGTTGAAATTCAAAGCGGGGGTGCTGTTCAACATCCATGCCATCACGCGTTTCATCGTCACAAGTCTTGGCGGCGTGGTGCGCGTGTATGCCCTGCCGTTGCAGATCCATCCGTTACATTCCACGTGGCATTACGCCTCGTCCACTGCCTTCTCGAAGAAACTATGGAAGGAAGTTGGTGCTTATCTCACCCTCGGCTGGCCCCAGGATACGACCGGTCTCGAAGATGGCTGTATCAGTGATGAGCAATTTTTGGAATTGTGCCAAACCATTTTCGACCGCCGCATCCAGATTCTGTATTTCCTGATGAACGATTTCAAGGAAGGCGTGCTGGCGGGTATCTTCGACGACCTCGACCGCGTCCAGCATATGTTCTTCCACAACCGCATGGATGTGGTCGAAGATTGGTATAAGCGTCTTGATAAGTTCGTCGGCGATGTGCGCATGAAGACCGATGGGTGGGGTGGTAAATATCGCTTCCTTATCATGTCCGATCATGGGTTCAGCGATTTCCGCCACAAACTGCATGTCAACCGCTGGTTATTGAAGAACGGTTATCTTTCCCTGAAGAACGGCGGTTCCGACCTGAGCGGCGTGGATTGGAGCAAGACCAAAGCCTATGCTGTCGGTTTGAACAGCATCTATCTCAATGTCGCCGGACGGGAGGGGCAGGGGATCGTCACAGCAGACGAACTCGAGCAGACTCTCTCCGGGTTACGGGACCAACTTTCGGCTTGGAAGGATGCGAACGGGACTCCCGTCATCCAAAAGATTCGACTCAAGCACGAGACCTATTCCGGTCCCTACACACGCTTCGGTCCGGACCTGGTGCTGGGTTTCGCTTCCGGATACCGTGCCTCTGCTGAAACGGGACTCGGCAAAATCCCCGACGCGATAATGGAATCCAATACCGATCATTGGGGCGCCGACCACTGCATGGATTCGGATGTGGTGCCCGGTGTGATCTTCGCCAACCGCGACCTGAAGGATTTTGGGACGATTTCCTTCCGTGATGTGCCATTCCTTGCCATTGGGAAACACCTCGACCAATCCAAACTGAAGCCGCCGTCGCAAGCCGCCGGGCAGGGACAAAAGGACTTGGAAGAGCGCTTGAAAGGTTTGGGCTATCTATGAAATTGTTCGGGTTTGGAAAAAAGACCGAACCGAAGAAGCCGGTCGTGATCGTTTCAGGTTTGCCGCGCTCCGGCACGTCCATGATGATGAAGATGCTCGAAGAAGGCGGGCTGGCTGTCGTTACCGACGAGATCCGCAGTGCAGATGATGATAACCCCAACGGTTATTTCGAACTCGAAGCCGTGAAACAGATGTCCGACGGGAATGTGGCATGGCTCACCAACGCGGGCGGCAAGGTAGTGAAGGTCATTTCGGCATTGCTTGAGCGCCTGCCATCGCAATATTCCTACAAGGTCGTCTTCATGGAACGCGAGATCAGGGAAGTGCTTGCATCCCAGAAAAAGATGCTTGTCAACCGTCAGGAAGTATCCTCCGTCAGTGATGGCGAAATGGAGGAACAGTTCCGCAAACATGTCGCCGCGGTGAAGGCATGGTTGGTGCGTCAGCCCAACATGGAAGTGTTATACGTCAGTTACAACGCAATGGCTGGTTCTCGTCCGTCACGGACAAAGCACATGGAATCTCGAAAACCGTTTTACCGGCTGGACCGATGTGGGTCTAACCGAACAGGGTGTGGCTGAAGCGCATGAAGCCGGAAAACTACTGCGGGAGGGCGGTTATGTTTTCGATGTGGCTTACACATCCGTTCTGCGCCGCGCCATCCAGACTTTGTGGACCGTCTTGCGGGAAATGAATCTCGAGTGGATCCCTGTCACGAATGCCTGGCAATTGAACGAACGCCACTACGGTTCCCTGCAGGGTTTGAACAAGTCAGAGATGGCAGAGAAGTTCGGTGAGGCGCAGGTCAAGGTCTGGAGACGCAGTTATGACGTCCCGCCTCCCGCGCTGGAACTCACCGATGAACGACACCCCAAGTTTGATCCGCGTTACGCTTCGTTGACTCCAGAGCAACTGCCCGCCACCGAGTCGCTTAAGATCACGCTCGATCGCGTTCTTCCTTACTGGCACTCGACGCTTGTTCCCGCCATCAAATCCGGCAAGCATGTCATCATCGCCGCGCACGGCAACAGCATCCGCGCATTGGTCAAGTATCTTGATAACATCTCCGAGGCTGAGATCACCGAGTTGAACATTCCAACAGGATTGCCACTCGTCTATGAACTGGACGAGAATTTGAAGCCGATCAAGAGCTATTATCTGGGTGACCCAGAAGAAGCCGCAAAGAAAGCCGCCGCCGTCGCCAACCAGGCAAAGGCAAAGTAAAACAAACGTCCGGGTGAAAGCCCGGACGTTTTCTTTCTTCTATTTGAACTTCCCCCACAGACCATAACCTTCCTTGCGGCGTTTCTCGCGCCGTTCATGTTGTTCGTGGATCTCCTCCACGTGGGCGGCTTTCTCCTCGATTGCCGCTTCCAGCCATAACCGGCCTTTTTCTGCCGTCCCATGACTCCCGGCTCCATACGCCCCGGTTTTTGAATCATCATCCCAGGGCGGATTCGCCACGAGGGAGCCGCCCTCGATCCAGTCCATGTAGTAATCCGGCGAAGCGATGAAATCCATTTCATCGATGACGCGTTCCATATGGCACAACTCTGGGCGCAAATGTAGAAGGAAGGATGTTTCGAGTTCGCAGGCGTGTCCCATCCCGCCGATCGGTGATGTGCGGTATTTTTCCAAGGCCGCCGCACCGATCTTTCCGGAGGTGTGCAACCAGGCTGTTGCGCAGAAGATGCGGCGGTGACGTTCCCCGGCAAACTTCACTACATTGATGAGGAATGATGAATTGCCGCCATGTCCGCTCATCAGGTAGAAACGGTCAAAACCGCGCTGGACCAGCACATCCACAACCGCCAGCCAGAAATCTTCGAAGGCGCGTCCGCCTGCGTTCATGGTTGCCGCGAAAGAGGAACGATGGGTACTGACGCCGTACGGCATGACCGGCATTGCATAACTGCGTGTAGGCACTTTATATGCAGTGCCTTTTGCTATGGCATCAATAATAATGGTGTCAACCGAGAGGGGCAGGTGATAGCCGTGTTGTTCGGTATGACCGATTGGAAGAAGGATTACTTTGCCGTGTTCGGAATCGGGAGGAATAAACGGATGATCCTGTTTTTTTGTTGCATGAGGAAGGCAGAGGAAAAAGGGTGAATTATGGCGGATGAAATCTGATTGTGGATCCAAGCCGGATGGGACAAGACAATATACACGTGAAAAACCGTCATCGCGTACACTGCCCAGAAGGTTGGAGATGTATCGGAAGAAAACTGCTTCGGGCAGTTCCAGTCCACTGCCGCGCCAGCCGAACGGGAATGGTGGCAGGAGTCCGATTCGGGGAGGTCCGCTTAGTTGGCTGGCGAGCAGTTCCAGGTCGTAGCTTGAGCCGAGCGGGAGGACGAGCGGCGTGTCGCGCGGGAGTTCAGCAACTGCATCCCAAGTCATTTCATCGTAATTGAAAAATGTTGTCATCGAAAGCCTCATGAAATCGGTTTAGTTATTAAGTTGCGCGTAGGCAATATAGCATACTTCTTCTTCACAACAAATCATACTCAAACAGAAAACAAGGAAAACTCAACTGCGTACTTCGCGAGTCCATGCGGCCAAATGCCTGAAAAAGAGATTACCATGAACTCGTCATCCACCCCATATTCATTCTGCAAACCAAAGCCGCCCGCCTTCTTGAAGCCAAAGCGTCCATAGTATTCCGGGGCGCCAAGCACAACGGCAAAATCGTATTGAAGTTCCCTGCAGAGGCGCAATCCATCGCGGCACAATTGCGAGCCGATGCCTTGTGATTGGTACATGGTCCTGACAGCGAGAGGCGCAAGACCAATACCCCTGGCCTTGTGGGGTGGGGTGGTGGAAACCGGACTGAACAGAATATGACCGACCACAGTCTCTCCGTTCACAGCAACGAGTGAAATAATGGCTTTTCCGTTCTCTCGCAACGCATCCACCAGTTTGCTTTCAGCATCGGTTGGGAACGCCTCAAGCAGGATTTCCCTTACGTGATGGTGGTCTTGGGTTTCCTCATGCCGGAGTATGATTTCCATTGTCTGGCAAGTATAGCCAATTTTCTGTTTTTGTCGAACTGCCTGGCTCAATGGGAGTTGCCGTGATACCCCCCAGTTATGGGGCGGTTTTTCGGAAAATCGCAAAAACTACCGCCATATGTAGCCAGCACCACGGCAAATCCTAGAGAACCAACTGCCTTTCCCCATCGCTAAAACTAAAGTAAAATGATGATGAATGTCCACGACTGATATTTCAACAAGTGTGCCTGTCAGTGTACGGTGAGTTTGGGTTCAAACTGCATCGCGGTAAATTGCCGACGGTGCAGTTTTTATTTCTCATTCCAGTAAAGGAGCAACATAATGAAAGTGAAATACACGATTTTGGCTTTTCTCGTTGCACTATCAATGGTTCTCTCCGCTTGCGGAGGAGGCGGTTCTGGACAGCCAAGCATAGTCCGCATTGGCTGGTCGCAGGGACCTGATTCCCTCAATATCGGTGTGGCATGGCTTGGGACCGCCTACACCATTTCAGAACTGACCTATAGTTCAATGTATGAGTTCAAATTGGACGGGAGCCTGGCGCTTGACCTCGGGACGGATGTCCAACGCTCGGATGATGGCTTGGTCTACACCTATACCATCCGGGAGGGCATCAAGTTCCATGATGGCCAGCCCCTGACCGCAAAGGATGTTGCCTTCACGTATAACCTTGTCATGGCGCATGAGGACTTCCCGACATTACATTCCTACGTGGAGCACTTTGTTTCCGCCGAAGCGCCGGATGACAAGACAGTGGTCATCACCCTTGATGAGGCAATCCCCAACATCGAGAGCAAACTGGTCTTCCTGTATATCTTCCCGGAACACATCTGGAAGGATCACTCGGAAGGCGATGCCGCGGCGGCATTCGAAAACCTGGAGATGATCGGAACCGGTCCCTTCAAGATGCTGGAATACAAGCCCAATGAATTCATCCGTCTCGGCGCGAACGAGGATTACTATGGCGGCGCCCCCAAAGTGGATGAGGTCATCTTCCAGATCTTCTCCAACAATGATGTGCTGGTGCAGGCATTGAAGACCGGTCAGGTGGACATGATCACCGGCGTACCGAACACCAGCGTGGAATTGCTCGAAGCGGATGAGAATGTCAAGGTGGTGAGCGGCGCTCCGCTCTCACCGGACCTTGCTGACATCATCTTCAACATGGTCGATCCCGAAAACTGTCCGGTGGACGATGGCGGATTGTGCACGGGGCATCCCGCACTGCGTGACAGAAATGTCCGTCTGGCACTGGCGCACGCCACCGACAAGCAGAAGATCATCGACGTGGTACTGCTCGGATTGGGAGAACCTGGCATCGCCCTGATCCCCAAGGGTTTGGGTGAATGGTTCAACGGCAATATCAAGGACTATGAATTCGATATCGCCAAAGCCAATCAGATCCTCGATGACGCCGGTTATTTGGATGCGAACAGCGATGGCACACGCGATATGCCCGATGGTTCGCGCCCGCTCATCTTCCGCATGAACTGGCCCAGTTCAGACACCACCGCACCCCGCATGGCAGACCTCCTTGCAGAGACATGGGGACAGGTGGGCGTCAAACTCGAAATGCAGGCGGTGGAAAGCGATGCATTGACCGCGCAATGCTGTCCGACGCTGGATTACGATATCATCCTGTGGGGATGGATCGCCGATCCCGACCCGAACACCTTGCTGATTATCCCGACCACCGACCAGATCCCCACCGGCTATAACGAGACCGGTTTCTCCGACCCGCGCTACGATGAGTTGTTCATCGCACAGGGCAAGGAACTCGACCATGCCAGGCGCGTCGAGATGGTGCATGAGATGCAGGCCATTGTCCACGAGAATGTGCCGTACATCATCCCGTACTATGCATCCGTCATCCAGGCTTATCGCGTCGATCGTTTTACTGGCTGGAAGGACAGCGAAACCAAGGTGGCATTGGAAGACCCAAGCTCCCTGCTTGTCATCGAGCCGGTAAAGTAAAAAACATTTTGGGAGAGGCAGAACGGCTCTGCCTCTCCCGCTTTGGAGTTCCATTGAACCGTTGGCATTACATCCGCAACAAAGCCGGATGGTCGCTCTTTACGATCGTCTTTGTGATCGTATTGAACTTCTTTCTGTTCCGCGTCCTGCCCGGTGACCCTGCGCGGCAGGGGGTACGCGACCCCCGCCTGACAAAGGAGACCATCGAGGCGATACGCGTCCGGTTCGGATTGGACAAGCCGGTCATCAATTGTGTGCGGACGATCAACCCGCTTCAACTCGGGGACTGTGGCGTGAATCCGTTGGACACACAGTTCTTCATCTATGTGCGGAATCTGCTACGCGGCGATCTGGGCGTTTCCTTTTATTACAACCGTCCTGTCTCGGATGTGTTGTGGGAGCGGCTCTGGAATACGGTCATCCTGATAGGCGCCGGACAGATCCTTGCCATCATCGTCGGCGTGGCCTTCGGCATCTTTGCCGCATGGAAGGCGCGCACCGCCATCGATTATGGCGCATTGATCACCGGTCTGCTGGCATGGAGTTTGCCCACCTTCTGGCTTGGCATTGTCCTGTTGTTCTGGGGCAGTAATCATGGGTTTCCCATCGGGGGGAAATCAACACCGGGCATGAGTAGTTATCCGTTTTTGACCCAACTGGGGGATATCTCCTGGCATTTGTTATTGCCGACCATCACGTACACCGTCGTTTACATGGGCGAGTACATGCTCATCATGCGCTCCAGCCTGTTGGATGTACTCGCCGAAGATTACATTCTTACAGCCAAGGCAAAGGGACTCAGCACATTCCAGGTGCTCAAAGACCATGCTTTGAAGAATGGAATGTTGCCGCTGGTCACCATCATCGCACTCAACCTGGGATACACGGTGGCAGGCGTGATACAAATCGAATCGGTATTCTCGTGGCCCGGTCTGGGCGGCGCATTGTTCGAAGCCGTATCGCGCAGGGACTTTCCCATCCTGCAGGGCGGATTCCTGTTGATCGCGGTCAGCGTGATCATTGCGAATTTCGTCGCCGACCTGACCTATTCCTATCTCGATCCGCGCGTACAGGCAACGGGGTGATTCATGGCCATCCAAACTGTTGAGGTCAAACCCTCAGTCCCGGACTCTCCCCTGCTTGGTTTTTGGAAGGTCTTCAGCCGCAACCGCATCGCGGTGGTTGGCGTTGTCATGCTGATGGTCGTCATTTTTGTGGCTGTCTTCGCGCCGCTCATCGCACCCTTTGACCCCAAAACATCCCAGGATATTGGCACCAGCGATATCTATAATCCGCCCAGCGCAACGCATTGGTTCGGCACGGACGATGCCGGCAAGGATATATTCTCTCTCTTTGTTTTTGGTGCCCGGGTATCGCTGATCGTCGGCTTCTTTGCCTCGTTCATTTCAGTGGTCATCGGCGGGACGATCGGGCTGGTGGCGGGATACTACGGCGGGCGCGTCGAAAACTTATTAATGCGCTTCACCGACACGATGCTCGTCATCCCCGACCTGCCGTTGATCGTGGTGATCGTCGCCCTAACCAAGCCCAGCCTATTCAATATCATCTTTGTGATCGGCATCTTCGGCTGGACGACGACCGCGCGTATCGTCCGTTCGCAGACGTTGGCGGTGAAGTCGCGCAAGTTCGTTCTGCGCGCACGCGGGATCGGCGCAGGCAATCCTCACATCATCAGGCATCATATCCTGCCGCTGGTCACGCCCATCCTGGTGGTGAATGCGATCCTCGTGATTTCCACCGCCATCCTGAACGAATCGACTTTATCCTTCATCGGTCTCGGTGACCCGAGCGCCATCTCGTGGGGACAGATGTTGAATTTTGCATTCAGCCGCGGAGCGATGAGCGCGGGCGCCTGGTGGGCGCTGGTCGTGCCGGGTTTTGGGATCGTGTGGGTCGTCCTCTCGCTGACCCTGCTCGGGCACGGATTGGAGCAGGTACTCAACCCGAGGCTTGAATCCCATCATTTAATGCCGGGCAAGCCCACGGTCCAGAGTGAAGCGGTTGAAATATCCAATATCAGGGATGACGCGCCCGTTTTATTGGATGTCCGGAATTTATCCATTAATTATGTGAATGAAACACAGGTCGCGAAGGCGGTGCATAACGTCAGTTTCCGGTTGCACGAGGGCGAATTGCTGGGTCTGGTTGGCGAAAGTGGATGCGGAAAGACCACGCTGATGATGGCGCTGATGCGCCTGCTCCCGGCGGCAGGACAGATCTCAAACGGACAGGTGCTGTATGGCGGCAGGGACCTGGCAACCTTGAGTGAAGAGCAACTGGCGGAAATTCGCTGGAAGGGGATTTCGATCATCTTCCAGGGCGCGATGAACGCGCTCAACCCCGTCCGCACTGTGGGAGACCAGATCGCGGAAGCGATCATCAAGCACATGCCGACAATGCCGCGCGGAGCGGTGGAGGCACGCGTGGTGGAGTTGCTCGAACTGGTGGGCATTGCCGCCGAACACAAGGATCATTACCCGCACCAATATTCCGGCGGGATGCGACAGCGTGCCATGATCGCGATGGCGCTTTCGTGCAACCCGCAGGTGGTGATCGCGGACGAGCCGACCACCGCGCTGGATGTGATGATCCAGGCACAGATTTTGGAATTGCTCGATAGCCTGCGCAAAAAACTGAGACTGGCGATCATCTTTGTGACGCACGATCTCGGCGTTGTGGCGGAAATGTGCGACTCTGTGCTAGTGATGTACGGAGGCGTGACGGCAGAGTACGCCAGCGTGGACGTGATATACAATACGCCGCAACACCCATACACACAGGAACTGCTCAAAGCGTTCCCCGATTTGACGAAACCGGAGAAGAAACTGGTCTCGATCCCCGGTTATCCTCCCAAACTGGACGCCCTGCCAGACGGATGCCGTTTTGCGCCGCGCTGTCCGATGGCTTTCGACCGTTGTAAAACAGAACTGCCAAAACTCCATGAACTTGGGAATGGTCATATTGCAAGCTGTCATCTTGTTGAGAACGGCTAATTCGCTCCAGCCAAAGAAGCATACATGTCAAACGATTTCATCCTCGAAGTAAAGAACCTCAAGAAATATTTCCAGGCTGGCAAGCCCGGCTGGTTCTCGCGCCGGGAGCAATTCGTCCATGCCGTGGATGGCGTGGACCTGCAATTGCGCCGGGGAGAAGTGATCGCGCTGGTCGGCGAAAGCGGATGCGGAAAATCGACACTCTCTCTCACGCTGATGGGTCTGGAGGAAGCCACAGAGGGAAACATCTTCTTTGAAGGCAGGGATGTCACGCACCTCACCGATAAGGAGCGCAAGTCCATTCGGCAAAGGATTCAGATGGTCTTTCAGGATCCATACGAATCGCTCAACCCCACACAGACCATCGAAGAGATTGTCGCGGAGCCATTGATCGTCCATGAGATCACGGATGACCATGACGAACGGAAGAAACTCGTCCTGCACGCGCTCGAAGACGCCGGTTTGAAACCCGCCGAAGACTATCTCCATCGCTTCCCGCATCAACTTTCCGGCGGGCAACGCCAGCGCGTGGTCATCGCGGGCGCGCTCGTCCTTGAGCCGCACCTCCTGCTTGCCGATGAGCCGGTCTCGATGCTGGATGTATCGATCCGCGCCGAGATCATCAACCTGCTGGCAGACCTGCGCCGCTCACGCGGCATCGCGGTCATCTTCATTACACACGACCTGGGAACGGTCGGTTATTTTGCGGACCGAGTCGCGGTCATGTACCTCGGTCGTATCGTCGAGATCGGCACCATGCGCGAAATATTGAAGAATCCGAAACATCCCTACACACAAGCACTACTCTCGGTCATCCCTGTTCCCAACCCGCGCATGCGCAAGAAACGCCTGATCCTGCAAGGCGAAACGCCCAACCCCATCGACCTGCCTTCCGGCTGTCGCTTCCATCCGCGCTGTCCGGTGGCAATCGACGTCTGCAAACAAAGCGACCCGATGCTGATGAAGGTCACCGATTCTCATCAGGCGGCATGCTTGTTGCTGGTCAAGTAAATGGACATCACCGGTCTGCAGAACCCACGCGTCAAGCACATCGTCAAACTGCGCGACGATAAAAAGACCCGCAAGCAGGATGGGGTGGTGCTTGTGGAGGGATACAACGAGATTCAACTCGCCATTGCATCGGGACACAGACCGCAGACGCTTCTTTCCGCGCCGGAACTTGTTTCCCGTCATATCAACGGAAGTTTCCCTGAATCCATTACCGTTAACCGCGCCGTCTTCGAAAAGATTTCCTACCGCGACAACCCCGATGGCTGGATGGCAATCTTCCCGATCCCGCACATAACATTGGACGAGTTGAAGTTACCCAAATCGCCGTTGATCATTGTGGCAGAGTCCATCGAGAAGCCGGGCAATCTCGGGGCAATGCTCCGCACCGCAGACGCCGCCAGTGTGGACGCCTTATTGCTCTGCGACCAGCGCGTGGACTTGTGGAATCCGAACGTTGTGCGTGCCAGCCGGGGGACAGTCTTCAGCGTACCCGTCGTCGAATGCGATAACGCGTCAGCTTTGGAATGGCTAAAGTGTAGAAGGATGCGTGTGCTTGCCGCAACACCCTCCGCAGAGGTGGCATACTTCGATATGGACATGCGCAATCCCGTTGCCATCGCCGTCGGCACTGAAGACGAAGGTCTCACCGATTTCTGGATGTCGAATGCGGATGTGAAGGTGAAGATCCCGATGACGGGAAAGGTCAATTCGCTGAATGTTTCGGTGTCCACGGCATTGATCGTGTATGAGGCTGTGAGGCAGAGAGGCGCATCCCGTTAAATCATTGTATGCCACCGGCGATATTGGCATGAAGAACCGGTTATCGTAAGGAGAAATCAACCATGACGACAAACTCCGAATCGATTGAAGAAATTCGCAATTTACTTTCCGCCTTCAACAGCGGTTACTCCAGGCGTGACCTTGCATCACTGGATGATTTTATGAACCACTTTTCCCAATATGAAAATCTGGAGTTCATCGCTACGGGCGGAGCCTCACCCGGTCGTGGTACCTGGCGTGTTGGAAAAGAGGCTGTGCGCGACCTGGTGAGATCAGATTGGGAGTACTGGGGCCTGATCCATGTTGACGAAGAAAAAGCGCAGATCAATGTTCTCAACGATGTTGCCTGGCTATCAACATCAGCCACCGTCACAACAGATGATGAGACCCAAGAATTCCTTGGGGATAAGGAAGAAATAACAGGTGCTGTGCAAACAATGTCCGCAACGGATGGTGGACGAGTCAAGTCCCTGCGCATGACAGCCATTCTTGTAAAAGAGGAGAGTCAGTGGCGGTTTGCACATATCCATCTCTCCTTCTCTATTCGATCTTTGCCAAAATGAACACCAGCCCACCAGTGGATACTTTGCACCCGTATGCGTAAATTCACCATCCTCTGGCTCGGACAGATCATTTCACTCATCGGCAGTGCGATGACGTGGTTCGCGTTCACCATCTGGGCATGGGAGGTGACGGGCAAAGCCTCGGCGCTGGCGACGATCAGTTTCTTTGCATTTCTCCCCACTGTTCTATTCTCTCCAATCGCAGGCGCGTTTGTTGACCGCTGGAATCGCAAGCTGGTCATGTTGCTCAGCGATCTGGCAACCGCACTCGGAACACTCACCGTTTTTCTGATCTACACATTCGGGGATTTACAGATCTGGCATATTTATCTCGTTTCGATTTTGGCTGGCTTTTTTACCGCGTTTCAATATCCCGCCTATTCCGCCGCAGTGACGATCATGCTTTCTAAAGAAGATTACACCCGCGCCGAAGGGATGATGGGCTCGGCGCGCGCGCTATCGGGAATCCTTGCGCCGATCTTTGCCGCGGCGTTGCTCGGGATCGTGGGGTTGAGCGGCGTCATGTTGATCGATTTGGGGACGTTTCTTTTTGCATTTATCACACTCGCAATTATTCATGTGCCGCAACCGCAACAAACCGAAACAGGATTGCAAAGCAAAGGGACGTTGTGGCAGGAGATCGTCTTTGGATTTCGTTATATCAAGGTAAAGAAAAGTTTGCGCGCGCTCACAATTTTATTTATGGTCGCGGGAGTCTTTCTTGCCATCGGTGCGACGCTCATGGCTCCGCTGGTGCTGGGCGCGACGGGGAACAATGAATCAGCGTTGGCATCTGTCCAATCAACGGGAGCAGTTGGCGGCATCGTTGGAGCCGTGATCTTAAGTCTATGGGGCGGGACGAAGCGGCGCATCCACAATGTATTAGTCGGCGGCGTGGGGGCATGTCTGCTTGGCATCGTCTGGCTGGGATTGGGAGGAGCAGTCATCCTTTGGGCGGTCGGCAGTTTTTTCTTTGCGTTCTTCGAGCCGTTCGTGGAGGGCGGCAACCTCGCCATCTGGCAGGTGAAAGTTCCCGCCGATGTGCAGGGACGTGTGTTCTCGGCGCGGCATTTGCTCGTGCAGGTTCCGTATTTATTTGGTATTCTTGCGGCGGGCTATCTGGCGGAAGGTTTTACGATCCCGCTTGTGTTGATCGGCGCAGGGTTGGCAGGCGCGCTGGTCTTTGTGCTTGGGTATGCCGTCCCGCTCGTGCGCGACGCGGAGACTCTAGGCGAAACCATACCCGACCCAATGGAGATATCATGAATTGGATCGTTGGAATTGCAGTCCTTGTGGTCGTCGGTTATTTGCTCGACCGTGAAATTTATTTTTATGAAGGCGTGCATCTTGGTCCGCGCGTGCAGGCATGGCTGTATGACCGCTGGTCGCGTAAATATGACGAGGGCAAGCGCGAGAGTCAACTGCGTGATGACGAGATGCTCGCCCAGCCCTTGCTCGATAAGTTGAATGACGTTCCCGAGCCTTTTGTTTTGGATTTCGCCACCGGCACCGGTCGACTCTCTCACGTGCTGATGAGTCGGATGGAATTTAACGGGCGGATCGTTGCGCTCGATCTTTCGCAGGGGATGCTGGAACAAGCCGCTTCCAAACTACGCCCGTACCTGTCCCGCTTCGAGATGCTTCGTCATGTTTCCCTGCCGCTCCCGTTCCCGGACTCGACCTTCGACGTGGTCTGTGCCCTCGAAGTGCTGGAACTCTTCCCCGGCATGGACGAACCCCTCGCCGAGTTTGCGCGCGTCCTGCGCCCGGGCGGCCTCTTCCTTACCTCGCGCGGCACGGAGGAATCGGGACGCAAGGCAAAGGTCAAGAGCGTGCCGGTATACACATCCCTGCTCGAACGCAACGGATTTGAAAATGTGCAGGTCGCAAAATGGTGGAAGTTGTTCGACCGTGTGACCGCGGTGAAAAGCGGAAAGTCGAATCCGGTGATGAAGCGCGGTCTGCGGGATGTATTGAAGTGTTCTGCCTGTGGTCAAACACGATGGGAAAAGAAACAAAACTCTCTGCATTGCGGCAACTGTGGCAGGGAGTTATCCGTCACAAAAGATGGGATTGTATTGGGGTGATCAGGAGGGTACCATGCGTATCCGAATCGTCATCTGCGGTTGTCTTTCGGGTGTCATTTGTATCATTCCTCTTTATTATCTGTATTACCTGATCGAACCCGCCAGGGTCGTTCTGGGTTGGCCAAATCTATACCAGGCCGCCCTGCTTCCTCCATGGTTTGGATATATTGTGCTTTCTTTTTGTGCTTTGATGTTATTTGCTTTTGGATGGGTGGCGGCTCGGTGGAATTGGTCGGGGACATGGCAAGCAAGTCTGAATTGCGGGGCAGGCTCCGGTTTGCTTGCAGGATGCTTGATATACAATTACATTGGTATATTTATTTCGAGCCTTCATGGGCAGGCACCGATATTGCAAAATTTTTATAACCCGCTCACAGAAGCAGAGGGAACTAGAATCCTGCTGGATGCGATGATCAAAACCCAGACCCTGCTCTCTTCAAATTTCATATGGATCATCCTTATCTGCGTGTGTGCCGGAGCGCTTGGCGGGCTTTCTTCAGCGATTGACGTTAAGGATTTTTGGGGAAGAAGTCCGCGCAACCCGGATGGCTGGCTTTTCCGTTTATCCGCCTATGTGATGGTATTTTGGGGTTTATTGAATTTACTCGTGAGTGTTGCGGTCCTGGGGGAGCTCGGAAAAAAACTGCAAAACACCGTCCTTCAATATACGGAGCAATTTGACGTTGAGCTGGGTTATACATTTGACCTAGAAATCTTTCTCCAATCCACATATCTGATCGGCTATTTATTTGCACTCATCCCGGCTGGAATCATAGCAGGCTGGTTCATCCGTTTGTGGCGGCTGGAAGGAAAGCCCAGAATAGTCCCTGTAGTTTTGATGCTTATCGGCTCGTGTGTTTTCATTTGGCTTATCTCCCCTAACGCACTAACAAGAATTGAAAATCCAACTGCGCTTTTTGTTGGATTAATCTCTTTCGTAATATTCGCCTTCTATGTTGGAGTGGAGAATATTGCGAAAGACAGCATGGGGGCATCGCCTTATCTTCTTGCTGACTGGATCGGTTACGGAATCGGCTTTGGAATTATTGGCGGCACTCAGACCATGGCATGTGTAGTTTCGTATTCCATCTCGACGACCATGATTGGAGTTATGAATATTCCTCATCTCGTGCGAGGCGGCATTGTCGAGAAAAGCCCGATCGATCAGGTAATTCAGTTATATTCATTTCAAACCAACGCGTCGACAATGATAATTATAGTCAGCCTGGTTATCGGACTGACCATTGCCCTGATCGTATCATTTATTCGGCGGCTGTTTCAAATAAATTCGGCAAAGAGTTCAACCTGGAAACCGGATTCAACCCGCGAGTAAACCTGGATGACAGGAAGTTACCCGTCACAAAAGAGGGGGGCTGATTGGAAAGACCCCGTTACGTTTACTATGGTTGCTGAATTTTTTCGATCTGCTTGCGGATCTGCGCAAGCAGGAGTTCCAGTTCATCCCGTTCGCGGCGCGCATGCCGCAGAGAAGCCTGGAGGTCCTGTCCATCTGTCTCTGAATGGTTCCTTAGAAGGTGCTCTTCCCGTGTGATCTGTTTGATCTTCTCGTCGAGTTTCGCCTCGATGCGTTGGCGGTATCCTTCATAGAATTTGATCTCGTTGAGCGGCTCAATCGCGGTATGAACATCCCGTTCCAGGAGCTCTTCGATGGTACTGAGGAACACATCAATTTCAACCGGCTTTTGGATGAATCTCGTTGCGCCAATTCTTCTTGAAAAATCCCTGTCCTCCGGTGAGACATACGTCGCTGTAATAAAAACGACAGGTACACCGCGCGTTTCGGGATTGATCCGCATTCGATGGACAAGACCGAAACCATCCAATTGAGGCATCATGATATCTGCAACTACGAGAGCCGGGCGTTCCCTCTGGATGATTTCCAAAGCCTCCCGGCCGTTTTGCGCCGTGACCACCCTGTATCCTTTGAAACGCAGGGTGGTTTCCAGCAGTTTTCGGATATCGGGGTCATCTTCCACAATGAGCAGATAGCCTTTTTGTGCATTCATATGATTATTTTACATCTTTCCAGGAGTAGAGAAATATTAATTTCATCAAATTTTTCGGTGGGTTGGCTGGTTTGGCATTTACTCGTATTGCACCGCTTCCAAAATGCGGGCATGTTGTGCCGCCTAAAAAGCAAAGGCTCTGATTGGATTATCGACGGTGATTTGCCGTACCAGTTCAGCGTCGATTCCGCGCTTCAATAACTCTGGGATGAAATCCCTTGTCAACGCTGTGTACCCTCGATAGCCATCATCCGGCAGTCCATCCGGGCGGGCGGGATTGTACCAACCGGCGTCATGTGACAGTAACAGATGGTCAATAAAGCCAGTCTCGATGAGCGCAATGGTCGTTTCGAACAATTCAGGCTGGGATTGGAAAGGCGCTCCAACTGTATCAAGTTCGATGTAAGCCCCGCGGCGTGCGGCGTCCTTTAGTTTCGTGATATCCGGCTCCGTTTGGGCATGGATCCAGATGAAGCGGTGCAGATCGAGACCCGCCTGTTCCAAAACATCCATTTCCTTTTCCGCAACAATCCCGCCTATTGTGTGACTGCCGATCACTGCACCGGTGTTTTGACTTGCCTTGACCGCGGCTTTCAGGTTCCGGATCTCAAGGGCTGTCGGTCCATCGTCGCTCATTGCCAGTTTTATGAAACCAGCCCGAATGGAAGTCCCTTCTATGCCTTCTAATAATTCTCTTGTCCAGAGTTCAGCAAGTTCATCGACACCGGCCTCGCGCAGGGAAGCCGGGATGTACGCGTCACGATATACCCCGGTCGGCGCGATGATGTGGATGGGGGTTGCCTCCGCCAGTTTTTGCAGAATTGTCAAATTTCGTCCTACACCGATTGTTGAACATTCCACAAGGGCAGTCACGCCGGCCGTGGATGCTTCTGCGAGATAAGGCTTCACTACTTTTATTACAGTAGACGGATCCCCACGGGCATAGTCAGGGGCTGACGGTCCGCGCAGGTCGGTAAAAAGATGCTCATGCGGCAGGATCAAACCGAGCGAATCACCATCCACCGGACCCTTGATCGTGTGTATTCTTTTTGCTGTCATGGGAGTACCTCCTTGCACAACTCTGATGGATCGAATAGCGTATCATCCATGAAGAATGATAATACAAAAGGAGAAAAGATGACCACAGAAGAAAAATCCGACGGGCAAAAACCCCGAAAGGCAAGGACAATTAATCGTGGCGGCGCATCGGAGGCTGTTTATGGTCTCGGTATGATCGGCGCCTGGATCTATTACCTCACCCATGCCGCCACCTTCTGGATCGGTGCATTGGGTATCTTAAAAGGGATTTTCTGGCCCGCCATATTGGTCTACGAAGCGTTGAAGTTTCTGGGAATGTAGACCCCAGACTTTGGAACACTGCCGCAGAAAATACACCGCCTGCCGTTGATTCGACAGGCGGTTCTGACTATTCGTATTGCACTGCTTCCAAAATGCGGACGCGCGCCGCGCGTAACGCCGGGGGGATTGCCGCCACCTGCGAAACAATCAGCGCAATGACGAGACTGAGCCAAATCGCCTGAGGCGGGAGGGTAAAAGTGAGTTGATAGCCAGACATGGTGGTCATGCCGATGAACAGGATTCGCGCCAGCACAATGCCGGTGGCGATGCCCAGCAAGCCTCCGATCACACCCATCAGCGCGGCTTCCGCCAGTACCATCTTGACGACCTGCCCGCGCGTGGTGCCGATGGCGCGCAACATGCCGATCTCACGCGTACGCTCGATCACGCTCATGGTCAGGGTGTTGACCACACCCAGCGAGCCGACCACGATGGAGATCAACGCCATTACATCGAACATACTGAATGCCTGGTCCATCAGATCGGTGACCTGTCCGCGGATGGAGTCGTTGGCAATGATCGTCAGGTGGTAACGTTTGCCGTATTCGCTCTCGATAAAATTCTGCACCCTGTCAACGGAAACACCGGGCTCCACTTTGACATAGAACGTGCTGGCATCGTCGATGCCGAAGTAGCGCCGCATGGTCTCCCAACCGCCCTGCACGACCAGCCCCTGATTATAAAAGTCCACCACCACGCCGACGATCTCAAATTCGCGGTAGCCGGAGCGGGACTTCAAGTTGACGGTATCGCCGACTTTCAAATTGTATTTCTCCGCCAGTACGCTGGAGATGAATACGGTTGGTTCGTCTGCCAGTCTGTTTACGGCGGTGTCAGGGTCGGTCTGGTCGCCGCTGAACACGAAGTTGGTGACGGTGGTGTAGGCACGGACATCCATTGCCATAAAGTTGAGTTTTTCGGTTTCGCCCGCCGGGGTGCGCCAGTCCACGTTGAAGTAGCGGATCGGGGTCACGGCGGCAACCCCCTCGGTCGATTCGATGCG
>JBFYRY010000273.1:0-5265 GCA_041302025.1 Chloroflexota bacterium
ACGGTCTTCATTGCGTTGAAAACCATGTCGCGCTTGAGTTTTACGATCTGGGTGGTATGGTCCACCTGTGCGCCGTGTTCTGAGAACACTCGCAGGGCTTTCTCCGAGGGGACCTTGACGCCGACATTTTCAAGAATATCGAGCGTGGCTTCCTGGAGTTGATCCAACTGCTCATCGGTGAGGTACTGGAGCCGATAGGCAGAACGGATGGGTTCGAGGGGCGGGCGTTGTCCGTTCATTTGCTGTACTCCTTTATGTTGTGAATGGAGTGAGAAGTCGCCTGAGACTTCGGACTCCGGGAAAGTTTAATGTTCGCCCGCATTTTCGAATACCTTGTGCGGGTCGAACGCGTCTCTCAAGCCGTCCCCGATATAGTTTACCGATATGATCGCGAGAAATATCATCAACCCCGGAAAGATCGCCAGCCACGGATACTTGGTAAAGTTTTCCTGCGCGTTGCTGAGCAGGTTGCCCCATGATGGAGTGGGTGGCTGGATACCGAACCCGAGGAAACTTAAACCGGATTCTTCAATGATTGCATAGCCCAATTCCAGTGTGGCTTCGACGATGATGGGTCCGATGGAGTTGGGCAGGATGTGGCGGACGATGATCCGAAAGTCGGATCCGCCCAGGGCGCGCGTGGCAGACACAAAGTCCATTTCGCGAAGCGTGAGGAAGATGGCGCGCACGAGACGGGCGAAGGTCATCCACGAAAGGATGCCGATGACCAGGGCAATCGTCAACATGCTGTTGCTTTTAAAGAGCGGAAGTTCGATCTCTCTGAGTATGGCACTGAGCAGGATTAACACAAGCAACGCCGGCAACGAAAGAAATGTGTCCGTAATGCGCATCAGGACGCTGTCGAGCCAGCCGCCGTAGTAACCAGCCAGTGCGCCGGTCGGAATGCCGATGGATAGCGAGATGACAACCACCAATAAGCCGACGGTCAGTGAAATGCGCCCGCCGTAGAGGACGCGTGTCAGCAGGTCGCGACCGAGGGCGTCCGTTCCCATGGGGTGTGACAGCGATGGCGGTTGCAGGCGTTCGGTCATTGAAGAAGCTTCCGGGTCGTACGGCGAAAGTGGAACCAGGATGACGGCAACGATCAGCAGGGCAAGGATGAATATGCCGGCTATCGCTCCGGGATGTTTGCGGAACCTCTTCCAAATAATGGAAGCCATGCTTACATCTTTTGCGGTGATGTTCGATGTGGTTTGTTGTGTCATGTCGGTCATGGCTTATTCATAACGGACGCGCGGATCAAGGAAACCATAGAGCAGGTCCGCAAGCAGGTTCGAAAGGATGATGAACGCCGCGCCAATGATCAGTACCGCCATGAGCACCGGGTAGTCGCGTTGCTGTGCGGCTGTGTAATACAAGCGTCCCATGCCGGGCCACGAGAAGAGGATCTCCACGAAAACAGCGCCTCCGAAGATCGTGGGCAGGTCCAACGCCAGCATGGTGACGATGGGGATCAGTGCGTTGCGCAACGCGTGTTTGTAAAGCACCATGCGGTTGGGAAGTCCCTTTGCGCGGGCGGTGCGGAGATAATCCTTGTGGATCACTTCCAGCATGCTGGAGCGCAGGAAACGCGAGTACCACGCGATCCAGCCGAGGGCGCCGGTGATGACCGGCAATATCAAATGCACGATGCGGTCACCAAGATTGAAGCCTGTACTATTAATGGATTGGATGCCGCCGGATGGAAGCAACGGGTCGCCGGTAAAGGGGTTTTTGAGCCAGGCGTAAAAGATCAATATCAGGATCAACCCCAGCCAGAATTCGGGTATTGCCTGCCCGGCAAACGAAAAGGTGGTGACTGTGATGTCGAATTTGGAATACTGGCGCAAGGCTGAGACGATGCCAATCGGGATGGCGATCAACAATGCAACCAGCATGGTGATGGACATCAGGTAAATGGTGTTGGGGAGCCGCTGTCCGATCTCAACCAGAACCGGTTGACGGGTGCGGAAGGAAAACCCAAAATCGCCGCGCAGGATTCCGAGACGCGTCCCATAGCCCTCTTCGATGCCATCACCGTCTGCATCAACCTTCATCCAGTCATTGCCCACCAGCCAGATGAGATATTGCGTGGGGAGCGGCTTGTCCAAACCGAACTGACGCTTAAGCAACTCCACTTTTTCCGGGCTGATGTGGCGGCTCCGCCCCTGACCTGCAAGCGGACCACCCGGCGCAAGGTTGACCAGCGCGAAGAGCATGATGCTGAGCAGAAAGAGCAGACCAACGGTCTGTATCAGTCGCCGGGTGATGTAAGTGGTCATAGATTATTGAGCGTCCCGAAGGATTGACCTGTACAATAAGACTTCATCAGGAAATCCTTCGGGACGTGCTATTATTTCGCGAGCGTCCAGTCTGCAACGTTCCAGGTCACAATATCGTTGGTGGTGGATTGGACTCCCTGCAAGCGGGTGGAGTGGGCATCCGCGTTGAGGGCTGTGAAGAGCAAGGCTTCGGGTAGTTCCTCTTCCAGGATTTCAGCCATCTGGCAGAAGAGTTCCTTGCGGTAATCTTCGTCCAGTGTGTAGGCTTCATCGAGCAGGGCGTCGAAGTCTTCGTTGATCCAGTCACCATAGTTGTAGCCGTAGTCGGGGATCGCGGCTTCCGAATAGTAGTACGACCACAGATAGTCGGTGGGATCGGTGCCGGCGTAACCGTCATCGTAGATGTCAATGTCGAAGTTGCCGCTTTGCTCGATGCCGCCATCTTCAGACGCCGCCCAAAGGACGCTTCCTTCCACAACGCTGATATTGGTCGCGATGCCGATCTGTTTGAGTTCCTCGGCGATGAATTGCTGGGTCAGGGTCAGGGCTTCGCCAAATTCGGCGTAGGTGATGAATTCCATTTCCATCTTGTAGCCATCCGGTGCGCCGGTGGTACAACCGTTGCATTCACGGATGCCGTCGCCATCTGAGTCGGTCCAGCCTGATCCTTCAAGCAAAGCCTTGGCGCCTTCCATGTCGAAGGCAGGTCGGGCGATGTTGTCGCATTGATACGGCGGGCGGAAGAACTCCGTCCATGCGGGTTCGGCATAACCGAGGAAGAATTCCTTCGAGATGGTGTCCACGTCGATCGCCATGCGGATGGCGCGGCGCACGTTGACGTCCGAAAGGATCGGGTGCGGCGTTGCCACCGGGTCGTTGGTGCCCTTGGCAGAAAGATTGAAATATAGACGGAATACCCAGCGGTTGTAGGGGCTGACGCTGACCTTTACGGTCGGCTCATCCTGCAGGTCGGCGATGACGGGTTCGGTCGTCCACATATCGAGGTCTGCGTCGCCGTTGATCAGCATCTGCTTGCGGACGGATTCATCCGGCACGATGCGGACGGTGACGGTTGGGATGGCGGGCTTGCCTTCTTCAAAGTAGTTCTCATTCTTTGCGAAGGTCATATGATCGCCATTGACCCATTCCTTCAAAACGTAGGGTCCATTGCTCAATGGCTGACGGGCGCAGTCCCAGGCGGTGAAGCCTTGTTCGGCATCGCAATAATGCTCGGGCCACACAACAACCTGCTCGCCGCCGAATTGGGTCAGGTAACCGGGGTAGACATAGTTGTAATTCACGGTGAAGGTGTAATCGTCCACTTTTTCAACGCTGTCAACGTAGTCAATGCCCGGGATCCACGCGCCAGTTTCCGGATTCGTGATCGATTCGTAGGTGAAGATCACGTCGTCGGCGTTGACCGGTTCTCCGTCCGCCCATTTCACATCCTGGCGCATCTTCCACGTCACGGTCATGGTCCAATCGTCTTCGTTGATGACCACACCGCCGTTGTCCACTGTCGGAAGTTCTGCCGCCAGTTCGGGGAACACATTCCCATTCGGGTCAATGTCACTTAATCCTAGCATGACCAGTTCCATGACCAGATAGTCATAACCGGTATCGGCAATGGCTGGGTTGAACGAAGGGGGATCTTCGGAAATGACGATCACGATTCCCTCATCAGCCGTGGAGGCTGGCGCACAGGCGGACAGGCTGAAAATCAGCAAGCCTATTACAAGGACAGGTACAACTTTCCTGAACATTGAGAACATTGTCTCCTCCTTACAACAGAATTGGTTTATCGAATCGAACGGCGACAGTGCAATTATGTCACACTTTTCGCCGCAGGTCATGTGATTTTTGTCTCATTTTTTGCGGTAGGGTAAAATACATTTCATGAGAACCGTATTCTGGGAAGACAACCAACTCAAGATGATCGACCAGCGAATTTTGCCGGGTCGTTTCGAAGTCCTTTCGTACAAGGATCACAAGTCCGTTGCGCAAGCCATCACGGATATGGTCGTACGCGGCGCGCCAGCGATTGGAGCCGCCGCCGCTTTCGGACTGGCGCTCGCAGGATATGAATCCGCTTCAAACTCGACCGAGAGCCTGATCGCTGATCTAGGAGCCGCTTCCAACACCTTGAAGGATGCGCGCCCAACCGCCGTCAATCTTGCTTGGGCTGTGGATAGAGTGATGCGTGTTGCGTATTCCGTAAAAGGCTCCGCCGATGACTTGCGCAACGCTGTGTTGGTTGAAGCGCAAAAGATCGCCGATGAAGATGTAGAGATCAACAAGCGTATGGCGGAACACGGCGCAATACTGATCAACGACGGCGACACCATCATTCATCACTGCAACACCGGCGCCCTCGCCACCGTGGATTGGGGCACCGCGCTCGGGGTCATCCGCACGGCGCACGAACAGGGCAAGAAGATCCATGTCCTCGTAGATGAGACCCGTCCGCGTTTGCAAGGAGCGCGTCTGACCGCTTGGGAACTCGAACAATATGGCATCCCCTATGAGATCATCCCTGACAACACCGCGGGATATTTCCTCAAGGCGGGCAAAGTGCAGAAATGTTTTGTTGGCTCCGACCGCACCGCCGCCAATGGTGACGTAGCCAACAAGATCGGCACGTACATGCTCGCCCTCGCCGCGCACGATAACGGAGTCCCGTTCTATCCCGTTGTCCCCACATCCACCATTGACCTGTCTCTCGCCCACGGCGATCTGATCCCCATCGAAGAGCGCAACCCACAAGAAGTGCTTGGATTGGAATTCATGGGTGAGCGCGTTGCTCCGCAAAATGCAAAAGCCCGCAACATCGCCTTTGATGTAACACCGAATCGTCTGGTTACAGGCATCGTCACGGAAAACGGCGTGGTCTATCCGCCGTTTGAAATCAATTTGAAAAAGGCAGTTTTGAGATAACCATGTATATCGATCAAGCATCTGCTCCCACTCGTTACGATCTCCGTTT
>JBFYRY010000274.1:0-5243 GCA_041302025.1 Chloroflexota bacterium
CGCGAACGCGTATTTCTCAAAAACGCTTGTCCGCTTGCTTACGAAACTCTAAAGTAGCCTGGCTCGATTAATTGACTTACCTTTTTCAAAAATCAATAACCAATTCGTCTATTTCTACTTTACCTTCAAAATACTGAATAATCCTCTCGAAAATCAAGCTTGTGAATTCAGGTTCCTCAATCCGATAAATTGAGATCCTTGGGGTTTTATGCCCGATTTCCAATACAACTCTTATTTTTTCAGATTTATAGCAATAGGTTGTGTAGGTAAGTCCATATTCTTCCACAAGGAACAAAAAATACTTTTTCACTAATTCTTCCGGCTCCTGCCTTTTAAAAAATTTCATATCAGCCTCTCATTTCAAATCAAGATTAAAGTGTTAGGGTTTTGTCATAACCCATAAATCTATAGTTGGGTCAACCAACTTTGGTTCTCCATAGCCCAATGTGCGAAGCAAATTATATTCTTTGACAAGATTGGAACTCTGAGGGCGTGAAAGGATCTTTTTCGGGCTCGTTGAGAGAAAAACTGGCTTTCCTTCCTGTGCCGTCGCGCGGCCGAGTTCCTCCACGCCGCTGATGGGAATATCCTTGCCGTACAAATGAAATCCCTCCGGTGGGGTGAAAGCCGCCGAAAGCAGAATTCCCCCATTCAGGCCGCGTTCAAGCCGAACAGACACGTCCACAGAATTCTCGCTGAATTCGGCAAGCGACAGTGGAAGCGAGATTTTCTCCCGCGTTGTACAGGAAGTGGTCAGAAGAATCATAACAATGACGAGAAAGAACTTTGTCTTCATATCTGTCCCTGAATCATTATAAAACAAAACCTCCGAAGGACATCATCCCTCGGAGGTCTCACTACCTGCTAAACGCTAACAGCTAACAGCTAAACGCTATGCGGTTTCCAAATATCTCTCAATTTCATAATCCGAAACGCGCAAACGGAACTCATCCCACTCCTCCCACTTGGCGCGCAGGAAGGCTTCATAGGTCATGTTCCCCAATGCAGACTGGAGCAGGGTATCCTTCTCGAGTTCACCCAAAGCCTCGGCCAGTGAACCGGGCAATTCCTTAACGCCCAGTTTGGCGCGCTCTTCCTTATCAAGGTGATACAGGTTGATGTTGTTCAAGGGCTTCGGGGCTTCGAGTCCCTTTTCGATGCCGTCGAGCGCGGCGGCAAGCATCACGGTGAACGCCAGGTACGGATTCGCCGATGGGTCGGGGAAGCGCAGTTCGGCGCGCACGGCTTTGTCGCGTCCTTCGGTGTAGCGCGGGATGCGGATCAATGCCGAGCGGTTCTGCTGTGCCCAGCCGATGTAGACCGGCGCTTCATAGCCGGGGACGAGACGCTTGTACGAGTTCACGGTCGGCGCCACCACAGCCGCCAAGGCGCGGGCATGAGCCAGTTGTCCGGCAATGAACGAGTAGGCGGTCTTCGAGAGGTGGGCGGAGTCGTTCTTGTCGAAGAACAGGTTCTCTCCCGTCTTCTTGTCGAAGAGACTCTGGTGACAGTGCATGCCCGAGCCGTTAATGCCGAAGACAGGTTTGGGCATGAAAGAGGCGGTCAATCCGTGCTGGGCGGCAATCGCCTTGACGGTGTACTTCAAGGTCAACACATTGTCGGCGGTCTTGAGCGCATCCGCAAAACGGAAGTCGATCTCGTGCTGTCCGAGCGCCACTTCGTGATGTCCCACTTCCACATCCAGTCCCATGGCATCGAGCGCGTCCATCAACGCGGTGCGGACGACAACCGCTTCGTCGAAGGATGAGAAATCGAAATAGCCGCCCGTATCGTGGGGAACGGGGTGCACGCCGTGTCCGTTCTCGCCTTTGAACAGGAAGAACTCCGGTTCGGGTCCGATGTTGAACGTCCAGCCCTTTTCTTCGATCTTCTTCAACTGGCGCTTCAACGTCCCGCGCGGGTCGCCTTCGAACGGATCGCCATTCGGGGTGTAGATATCGCAGAACACACGCGCGCGCTTCGACTCGGGCAATGACCACGGCAGGACCGCATACGTGTCGGGGTCCAGGATCAGGCGCATATCGCTTTCCTGAATGCGCGCAAAACCCTCCACCGACGAGCCGTCGAACCAGGCGCCGTCTGTCAGCGCATCTTCCAGGTGACGCACGGGCATATCCACGCTCTTGACCGCGCCGGTCACATCCGAAAATTGCAGTGAGACGAATTTAACCTTGTCTTCCTTCACACGTTTGATCAAATCCTTGTTATCCATTTTTTCTCCTTTTTGATGAATGATTACGATTTCCAACTGCACGATGCAGAAATTGGACTTTACTCGACTTCCTGCGGGACGGCTGGCAGCGCTTCTTTCCGCGCCGACGACTGCCTCGCCCAATTGATCAGGATCACCGATCCGATAATGACCGCCGCCGCGATGGTGATGCGCGCATTCAATTCCTCATTTGCCAACAGCCATCCCAGTATCACTGCGACCACCGGGTTCACATACGCGTAGGTGGATGTCAGTGAAATGGGCGCGTTCTGCAACAGCCAGCCATAGGATACGAACCCGATGAGCGACCCGAACGTGACGAGATACAGGAGTCCCAGCCACGAGCGCATCGAAACGACCCCGAAGCTGAATCCGTTTAACTCGCCTGTCACCACGCTGACAACGAACAATGCGGCGGAGCCTGCCAGCATCTGCATCCCCGTCGACATCAGTGTGGACCTGGGCATATCCGCACCCCTGGCGTAGATCGAACCCAGAGACCAAAGCACCGGCGCGATCAACAGCAGGATGAGGCTGAACCCATCGAACTTTTGATTCGTCCCGGTCAATTCCGCCGGACCGATCAGGATGAATACGCCGCTGAAACCGACCAGCAGACCGAGGATGGATTTCCAGGAAGGTTTTCCACCTCCCGCGCGGAACGCCTCGAACAACGTCAGCCAGAACGGGGATGTGGCAATAACCAGCGCCGCGATCCCCGATGGGACAGTCTTCTCAGCCACCGCGAGCAATCCGTTCCCGCCGACCAGGAGCAATATGCCGACGATGGCTGTCGCCTTCCAGTTGCTTTTTGTAGGCACGGCATCGCCTGCCGCGCGCCGCCATGCATACAGGATCGCGCCCGAGAGCAGGAACCGGATCGAACCATGCAGGAACGGCGGAATCGTCTCCACTGCGAAGCGGATCGCCAGATACGTGGAACCCCACACGATATACAATGCCAGTAACGCTGTCCAAAGTTTTGTTTTCATTATTCTCCAAATATGTCATTGCGAGCGGAGCGACACTTGCACCTGGCGCAAGTGCAGGTGAGCAATCTCCTCGTAGGAGAGGACTGCTTCATGGTGCGGGGCGCCGCTCGCAGTAACGTGTTCTCTTGCCAGCAGTGCTTTCTTTCTCAATGTGCCATAACGATAGTTGCCAAACTCGCCGGTCTTGCGGATCACGCGGTGGCAGGGGATCAAAACCGCGATCGGGTTGTGTCCCACCGCTGTGCCCACCGCGCGGGACGCGGTCGGTCGCCCGATCTGTTCTGCGAGACCTGCATACGTGGTCACCGCGCCGAGTGGGACTTGCAGTAAAGCTTCCCATACCTTTAGCTGGAAGTTGGTCCCGCGCAAATGGATGTTCAGCCTGCCGCGCGCGTTCGCGTCAAAGACCGGCTCGACCAGCGGCGCCGTGGACCTGTGGTCTTCGATCATGCGCGCGTTCCGCCAGTCTGCGGCGAGTTCGTCGATGGCTTCGCCTTCGCTCGTCTCCCTATGGATAAAGCTGAGGCGGCAGATCCCGCGTTCGGTAACGGCGACCAGACACTTCCCGAAGGGTGAAGCGTGCAGTCCATAGCGGATGGTCACTCCCTCGCCGCGCGATTTGTATTCGCCGGGCGAGACCGCTTCCGTTGTCACAAAAAGATCGTGGAGTCGTCCCAGGCTCGAAAGCCCGACCTGGTGTGTGGTGTCGAGTAAATTTTCCGAGTGGCTGAGCAGTTCCTTTGCATTCTCCTTGGTGAGGAATTGCAGGAAACGTTTCGGGCTGACGCCCGCCCAACGGGTGAACAGGCGCTGGAAGTGGGACTCGCTCAAACCGATATTCGCCGCCACTTCCTCGATGCCGGGCTGGTCTTTGTAATGGTTTTCAAGGTACAGGATCGCCTGCTCGATACGCAGGTAATCATCCGAAAGTTGTTTGAGGTCCATGTTCATAGTATCTCCTTTTGATTGTATTCTATGAACAACATCCATTTCTGACGACCCGGTTTCCATCATCTTTTGGACTTACGCAAAAACCCAAGAGCAAGCCACGAATTATCACGAATTTTTAAACAATTCGCGGAAATTAGCGACGTTGTGCCCGAATGGGTAAATTCGCGGCAAAAGATCTTAAACTGCGTACGCCCTGATCTTTTTATTGGACCAGATCATGGAGCCGTGGGCTAAACAAAAAAGGCATGCCGGGGCATGCCTTAGTAACAGCGGATCAGCCATTAAATAAAACATCCCTTCCAAACACTTAACCAGTTGCATGAAGGCACTCTGGTTCACTGCGCTATCTTGTGCCGAATGTTGCCATTTGGTTTTCGATACGGGCAACAGCGTTTTAACTGTTGCGCCTTGCGCTTTCTATTGGAAGGGAGAAGGGAGTTTGTGACAAACTTCAGAGGCATCCGCTGATCGATCCGATTTTTTCCACATCACCCCTCTCCCTTGGGAGAGGATGGGTGAGGGAGTAGCATATCTCTCGCGAGACAGAACCTCCACCTCGTGATCCCGTTGTTGGTTGAGTAGCCCATAGGGCGTACCGAAACCAAAGACGGGACCCAGCCGCTGGTTCTCCGTTATTCAGTTTGCTTGTTGGCGGCGATTGTATATGGATTGACGGGGCTTTGTCAAGTAGGAAAAAAGACCTCAAAGGCATGAATCCTTTGAGGTCTTGTGTATTCGATTCCCCGCCAATGCCGTGTGTTGCTGAGTTTTGAACCTGCTTTCGCAGGTGGGTCCCGACCCAGAAACGCCGCCTTGGCTCTGGCCTATCGCGTTATTTCTTATGGAGTTGGAGACCCTTTTGATAGTTGTTGGCCCAAAACGGAAGGTGCAACATCACGAACACAGCAGGGACAACATTTTTATACCATAAAGACCGGTGCAAGGGTAGAGATAAATTAATTGCGAAAATTTTATTCCTGACCTTCGGACAGGAGTTCGGACAAAAAGAAGCCTTCTAGCTGGATAATGGAGTTAGCAGAAAACCAATCCAGAAAGAAGGCTTCCAT
>JBFYRY010000419.1:0-2586 GCA_041302025.1 Chloroflexota bacterium
TTGCTCTGTCAGGGCTTAGATCAGCGCCCCAAACACGTGGATCTTGCCGATATTGTGTACCAGAGCGAACCGCGTACGCGCCCATTGTACATCCACTTTGGCTTTCGAGCGGAGGATGAAGTGATCCAATCGCTTTTACACCCGAATATTGGCGAACACCGGCTCGACACGATCTCACGCGCATTGCTCTCGATCCCAAGCATCCACGCAAGATCTCCAGCGAAGCAGAGCTTCTCACGCTGCGACCGGAATTGAATCACATCGAGTAACCCGTCTTGTTCGTCCCTCGCCCTTGAAACAACTACACCCAACCTGGGCGCGGCTCTGGAAGGCTGTCCTATGCTAAAAACTACCAACAAAAAAGTGGTTCGGATGCAACAACATCCAAACCACTTTTCATCTCTTCTACTCTTTCCGATCTTTTTCCTGCTCATCCCTTGACACTGCTGTTAATCGGTGGGCGGTGAATCATTCTAAGCATCTTTCTCAAGCCACTCTTTTAAATTCACTTCCACACTTTCTGGAGTGTGATGAACAAAGTTCTTTCCGGTCTTCAATAGCCATGGCCAGACATCGAAATATTCAAACCCGCGATACCAATGAAGGACGCTTGGATTGACCCCTATGCGCTGGCAATACCGTTCTTCAATACCCCGTCCTTGTAATTCTGGCAACACAAAGAAGGATAACAGGAACTCGAAAACTGGGTCGCTAAATGTCGCATCTTGAAAATCTATCACACCTGCCAGCTTTCTATCTTTGACTATGAAATTATCCAACCACAAATCGCCGTTGCTGAACCGTACTGGTGGCAGTGCTGGCATTTCTGTTTTCAATTTCTGATACACTGCATCTGCCAACGAAAGCGATCTGCCTCTGAGCGATGTATATGCTTTCTCAAGCATATCTTGGGCTGTTGTCCGATCAAGATCCTGAGCAATCGTTCCCAAGTCGTTTTCTACTACAGATTGCAAGGCGCATACGGTATCGAGATACAAATTTTCAGCCCAGGCTTCGCCTGATTGCACGGGTCCCAGCAATGATTCACCTTCAATAAATTCGCTGAAAAAGCAGGGAACTCCCAGCGCTTCTCCCTGCATATCTAAACCAAATGCCCGTGGCGTGGGGATCGGTATAGATTCCACTGCCCTTAGAACTTGGTATTCATGTTCCATGCCTCTTGTGTCTAACTGAAGCACATACGCTCGTTTGATACCATTGACTTGAACATCCAACCGCCAGGGTGCTATGCGTGTGCTTTGTGGTAGAGTCTCAGCCCGGATAAAACTTACTGGGCATCCTAGATAGTGGCTCATGTACCTTGCACATTGTTCGGGGAATTCATTTGGATCAAACATATTCCTGTCTCTCTTTCATGCTCTCACCGCCCAACGAGACTGTCGAAAAACCGATTTTGCAGAGAGTCTTTCCTGTCCAGGGTTCCACGGAGAGACGGGTTTCTCGTGCCGAAGGCAGTATTTCGTTTTTTTTGCTCTGTCAGGGCTTAGATCAGCGCCCCAAACACGTGGATCTTGCCGATATTGTGTACCAGAGCGAACCGCGTACGCGCCCATTGTACATCCACTTTGACCCGTATCCACCTGAATCGAAAGATACCTGCGCGAAGTGTCCGACTTGCTCAAACAGCGGGCTCTCAACGGACAGGCGGCACAGTCTTCGACGTGCGCCTGGTAGACATCATAGGTGCGGTGACGATTGACCTGGTTGTGGGCATGACAATTCAACTCTTTTCCGTTCGGACAAAGATAGATGCGCCTGCTTTCAACATAAGTAAAATCCGCCGCGCTGAAAGGACTCGACTTGGCATCCGCCTTCTTCTTCTCCTTGAAACGTTCCTGCTCGGCAAAGCGCGGATCGCGCTGGCGGAATTGGATGTCGGGGATGTAGGCATCCACCTTTTCCTCTTGGCAGACGGTCAGGCTGTCGAGCGAATGATAATTGCTATCGGCGGTGAGTTCCTTGCCATCGAAGTAATCCGGGCCTTTTCCAATGGCAACCACATTCTTTTTGGCGCCGTCCAGCATGGGCTTGAGGTTTTCATGATCCTGGCTGGCGAACGCCTCCGCGGCGAGGATCACCTGATGTTTGGAATCGACCAGCGCCTGCGCGTTGTAGCCTTGCAGGACGCCGTGCGAGGTGGTCATCTTCGCGGATTCATTATCCACCGCGTTGCTTTGAATCTCTTTGCCACTGTTGCCGATCTTCGGTTCGCGATCCTGGAGGAATTCGTTCAACCGCTCGACCTGTCGTTGGAAGCGGCGCTCGCGTTTCTTCTGCCGTTCGATCTCGACCTGGGGATGTTTATCGGCCTGCGCATGTTCGGCGATCACGCGCTCGAGTTTTTCCTTCAGCTTGTCGCGTTTGTGTTTGAGTTCCTCGATCGTGCCGCTCCATTCTTTCGAGACGTTCGCGGAGAGTTTCACGCCATCGAGAGAAAAGTGCGTGCCGCCCAGCAACTTCAATTCTTCGCACACCACGAGAATATCGCTGAAGATGGAAGAGATCTCTTTTTGCATGGAAGACACAAAGGCGGCAATGGTGCTATGGTCGGGGGCATGGTTGTAG
>JBFYRY010000275.1:0-5241 GCA_041302025.1 Chloroflexota bacterium
CGCTGTTCAACTCACCCCGGATGATGTGATCGTTTCCTGGCTGCCACTGTATCACGACATGGGCTTGATCGCCGGGTTCATCATGCCCATCATGGAAGGTATTCCGCTGGTGTTGATGTCGCCGTTCGATTGGGTCCGCGCACCACAGCGGTTGCTACAGGCAGTATCGACCTATAAGGGCACACTATCCTGGCTCCCCAACTTCGCCTATAACTTCTGTGCCCAGAAGATCCGTGACCGGCATCTCGAAGGCGTTGAACTTTCCTCGTGGCGGGCGATCATCAATTGTTCCGAGCCGGTACGGCATGAGAGCCATGTCCAATTTCATGAGAAGTTCAAAACATATGGCTTGAAATTCGAAGCCCTGCAAACCTCCTACGCCATGGCGGAGAATGTCTTCGGCGTGACCCAAAGCGACATGCGCACCGGTCCCGCCGTGGATGAGATCGACCGCGAAGGGTTTCTTCACGAGCATGTTGCCCGCCCGGCTGTTGATGGAAAACCCTCCATGCGGATGATGTCTTCCGGCAGACCGATCTCGAATACAAAGATCCGCGTGTTGGATGGGCACGGCAGGGATGTGCCCGAGCGCAAGATCGGCGAGATCGCGTTACAAAGCAATTCCATGCTGACTGAGTATTACCATCGCCCGGATGCCACATCAAAGGCGTTTCATGACGGCTGGTATCTCACCGGCGATTACGGTTACATTGCGGATGGCGAACTGTATGTCACCGGTCGTAAAAAGGATATGATCATCGTGGGCGGCAAGAACGTATACCCGCAGGATATCGAGTTGCTGGTGGGGCAGGTGACAGGCATCCATGCGGGAAGGGTGGTGGCGTTCGGCCTCTTCGATGATGCTCAGGGCACGGAGGAGGTCGTCGTCATTGCTGAGACTGACGAGCAAAATCCTGAAGCCGTCAGGCGCATCTCCGATGAAGTCCGCGCGCATGTCACGAAGAACTCGGCGATCGCGTTGCGTCATATCCACCTTGTCGGACCGAAGTGGCTGTTGAAAACTTCCAGCGGAAAGATCGCCCGTTCATCGAACAGGGAAAAATATTTGAAAGAAACCGGCAGGCAATAAAATCGGGCGGCTCACAGAGCCGCCCGAAATTTTTCATTCCGCAGGGGAGTCTTCATCCCGCTTCAAGATCATCACCTTGAAACTCTCGGCATACTTCATGCCCCTGTCCTTCGCTTCCTCCTGCGCCCAATCCGTCAACCATTTGCCGACTTCATTCACCGGTACCTGACTCACATGCTGTTGCAACGCCTTGATCTTGATATCCAGAGTCGCGGTGACATCGACCCACGTATTGGATTTTTCCGTGCCGTGGATGTACAGCCGTTTGACGTCATGCGGTTCATACCCAGCCGCGAGCAGGTCCGGGAAAATGAGCCGTGTCCCCGCTGACGGGAAGACCGCCTCACATGCCGCCTGTGCCGCGGCGCGGTGGTCGGGATGGTTCATGTATTCGTCGCCGTAAAACCACCCCTCAGGATTCCCCGTCACAACGGTATCAGGCTTGAATTGTCGGATGAGGCGGGTGAGGTCCCTTCGCAGGGCGATGGTCGGTTCCAGTTCCCCGTCCGGGTAGCGTAGGAAGACCGTTTCCTTAATCCCCAACACATCATTCGCCGCATGTTGTTCCTTCTCGCGCAACTCCGCAAGGACCGGTTTGTAACTGCCGTCTTTTGTCGGATCGTTCGAGCCCGAGTCGCCGCTGGTGATGATCACCGATACGATCTCGCATCCCGCCTGCGCCCATTTGGCGAGCGTGGCGGCGACGGTGAAATCCTGATCGTCAGGGTGCGCATGGATGCTCATTGCGCGTTTGGGGAGATATTCGTTTGAGTTGGTCATGGGCGTGATTGTACCTGAAAGCAAATCATGCATCGGTCCTGTATGCCGTAACCATTTCAGCCAATCTCATGCCAGCCGCGTGTGCCTGGCGCAGGAATTCCTCTTCATCCTTGATGCCGGTGTTGTGGATGACCACTTCGAGATTGATGCATTTGTCGTACGGCGATGCGGCGATGATGCGCGCGAGCCGTTCCCAATCCACGGTGCCGGTGAAGGGGATCTTGTGCTGGTCGTTCTTGCTGTCGTTGTCGTGCAGGTGGAGCGCGATCAACCGGTCTTTGACTCGTTCCAGGTTGTCGAGCCCGCGCCCGTCGATGTGACCGTGACCGGAGTCGTAGCATAGACCGAGCACATCGGGATCATATTCATTGAGCAGGGTGGTGAGCATGTCAAAGTCGTCGCTTTCCATGTTCTCCACCGCAATGCGGACACCATTCCGTTGTGCAAACGGGACCAGTTCATCGAGCGAGCGGCGAACCGGTCCAAGCCACTCGGCGCGGATCTCGGGTCCCGCACTGGAAGGGACGTGGATGATGATCACGTCCGCGCCCAGTTGCGCTGTCATCTGGATGCGGTTCTGCACCAGTTCCACTCCGGCGCGGCGTTGATAATCGAGGAATGAGCACCAATATTTTTCCTGTCCGTGACTGGCGTGCAGGTTGAGCAGGCGCAGGTCGTACTCCTTGAACCAGCGCGCGATCTGCGCGATCTCAGGCGCGGAGTAGATGAAGTCTGTGTTCCAGTGATGGCACCAGTGGATGTGGGTGAAACCTGCCCGCGCGATGCGTTCAAGGTAGGGTTGTGGGTCGCCGGTGCTTTCAAAGTAGTCGGAGGTAATGGAGAGTATGGATGAAGTCATTGTTTTGCCTGCGATCAAAGCCGCTTGATGAAGATAAATAGGTCATCCCCCGGCTTGTAAAAATCCTTGATGATTGCTTCGGCTTTGTATCCCGTGCGGACATAGAACTCCCGCGTGGACGCATACTCCGGCGTCCCCGATGTTTCCGCGATCACCATCCGTCCGCCCAGTTCACGGATGGATTCCTCGCTGGCGGTCAACAACTTTCGACCAACACTCTTGCGGCGGGCATTCGGGTCCACGGCGATCCAGAACAGATCGTAGACCCCGTCGGTCAGGTCGCGGTAACCAAAAATGGCGAAGCCCAGCACCTGCCCGCCCTCCCGATACACAAGGAAGTGATAGCCATTGCCTTCCGTGCCATACGTGAGATAGTCGTTGAACATCTCAGGGACACTGTCTATTTCTTCCTGGCTGAATACCCCTGCCCGTGCTGTGATGTCTGTGATTTGTTGTCGGTCTGCTTCTGTGGCTGGTACGATCATGGAGTCTGTCCTATCCGTGCTGGGATGTAGTGCGGGAATATTCTCCCTGTATTTGCTGTTTTCGGCAAGGTTTTTTCTTTGGAGTACAATACCCTCAACATCCCAAACAGGAGCCACTCATGACCATCACATTGAACGGATCGTCCCTCACCATTGAAAAACTTGTTGCGATTGCACGAGATAATGAGAAAGTAGAACTTGCCCCCGAAGCGTTGGAACGCATCAAAGTTTGCCGCGCCATGCTGGAGGATAAACTCGCCAAGAAAGAAGTCATGTACGGCACGAACACCGGCATCGGTGAGTTTTCAGAAACGATGCTCAACGATGAGCAAGTCAAAGAATTTCAACGCTATCTAGTCTATAACCACGCCGCAGGCATTGGCGACCCCGCGCCGATCGAACATGTCCGTGCGGCGCTGGCGGGGAGGATCAATGTCCATGCGCATGGGAATTCCGGCTGCAGACCCGAGATCACCTTAACACTGGTGGAGATGCTGAACAAAGGCGTCACACCAGTTGTTTGTCAGAAGGGGTCGGTTGGTGCAAGCGGCGACCTTGCTCCGATGGCGCAAGCCGCGCTGTTGCTCATGGGCGAAGGGGAAGCCTTCTATAACGGCGAACGACTCTCAGGTCAAGAAGCGATGCGGCGGGCGGGGATCGAGGTCCCAGGCTTGCAGGCGCGCGACGGTCTGGCCGCCATCAACGGCTCCAATTTGCTGACCGCCATGTCCGCGCTGCACATCTACGATATGGAACGTTTCCTCAAGCAGGCAGAGATCGCGGCGGCGATGTCTATTGAGGCTCTGCTCGGCAACATGAAACCGTACAACACCAAACTGCATGAACTGCGCGGCTTCAGCGGCGCGGTCACGTCTGCGAAAAATATCATGAAGGTCATCGAAGGCTCCGACCTCACCACGGGCAAAATGAAAACCAAAGTGCAGGACGCCTATTCGATGCGATCCACTCCGCAGGTCATCGGCGCGGCGCGTGATGCGATTGCGTATGCGCGCTCGCAGGTTGAAATTGAATTGAACGGCGTGGGCGATAATCCGATCTTTGTGCCTGAATTAAAGTTGACTCTCACGGGCGCAAACTTTCAAGGCTCTCCCGTTGCCTTGCCGATGGATATGGCGGGCGCGGCGATCACGATGGTGTGTGTGATGTCGGAGCGGCGTATGAACCGACTGACGAACCCGGCTCTTTCTCAGGGACTGCCTGATTTCCTCGCCCATGAGCCTGGTTTCTACTCTGGGATGATGCTCAGCCAATACACCGCCGATCACTTGATCGTTGAACAACGGATCTTATCTGCGCCTGCCAGCGTTCAATCCATCCCTGCCGCGGCAGATCAAGAGGACTTCGTCTCGATGGGCATGAACACCGCGTTGAAGAACGGACAAATTTTAGACAACGCATTCGGTGTTCTAGGAATCGAATTCATGGCGGCGGCGCAAGCACTCGACTTCCGTGAGTTCACACCGGGGAAAGGTTCACTCAAAGCGCGTGAGGTGATCCGCAAATATGTGACACATCTCGAAGTGGATCGTCCGCTGTATAACGACCACAACGCGATGAAAAAGCTGGTGAAGAGCGGGGAGATATTGGAAGAGGTTGAGAAGGTGGTAGGGGCGTTGGGATAGGAACAGACTATGGGCAGGGATTATTCCCTGCCCATAGATTTTCACGCAAGAATGTAACCTTTTCCCTGTAAAAGTTATTGAATTCAGATTCTCTTCATGCTACAATGTCAGTAGCGATGATATATCGCCGCTGAAGCTTTAGCGGTGTTTTCGTCTGTGAACAGGGCGGCTATTATGAAGTTCATCCTTACTGTTACCTTTGAAATGACGTGAGCGGCGCGCTATTTGATGTACCCTGTTTGTGCGGGGAGGTGCTGTGTCGCTTAATACTTATCAAGAGGGATGCTCGCTGATGATCGACCCGAATGGGTAGTGTTTTCTTTTTCACCCACCCAAGGAGATACAAAATGAAACGCTTTGTTTCCCTATTGCTTACGCTGATCG
>JBFYRY010000276.1:0-5491 GCA_041302025.1 Chloroflexota bacterium
CCGATGGGTTCGGTGAGACAAACCGCAGGTCGCACCTTTGTGCTGGAAAGGTCGTCAAATGGAAAAGGGACAAGCACAACCTTATGCTTCATAGAACGGTTTTCCGTCGCTGATGGTGTAAATATCTTCTTCGGGGTCGCGCAGATATTCAAAGGCAGGGTTGCTCAGGGATGCTTTCAGCCACTCAACTTCACTCAACTCATCAGTAATTTCTGTCAGCGGTGAAAGGACAATGACACGTACGCGCTTGGGTCCCGCAAAGGGAAGCACGCCATCCAGTGTGAGTTGGTGATTTTCATCAACTGTTCCTGTCATTTCTATGGCTGTCATCGGAACTTCCATTTTGCACGCTGCCTTTCTTGGCTTGTATCGGTAAATTTGTTTTGGCGTTTGCTATTATACCCCGCGGTAACTGATGAAAATGGACTTTTCGACGCGAGCGGTCAGGATGCTTCGACAGGCTCAGCACGACGCATCACCCTGATTGTGGTGATTGATCGGCGTGTCGGGTTGTCCCTCTCCTGAAGGAGAGGGCATGAGGACGAATTCTGTTCTATGAGTCCTGTCATGGTGCGTTTCCTTGCGATGGAAATTTGGAATAGAAATTTAGTGTTTGGCGTCCTCATCTTTGTCATCTGGCACATAGTACTGCGGGACAAAGGTCTGGTCCGTGATCGGCGGGCGGACGTAGCCTCCATCGTGCTGGCGCGGCGGCAGGGAGATCGGTTCGGGCGTCAGGTCATCGAAGGGGATCATGCTGAGCAGATGGCGGATGCAGTTGAGGCGGGCGCATTTCTTGTTGTCCGCGTTGACCACATGCCACGGCGCCTGCTTGATGTCGGTGTGAGCGAACATCTCGTCTTTTGCCTTCGAATACTCCACCCAGCGCGCCCGCGAGTTCAAGTCCATGGGGCTGAGTTTCCAGCGTTTGGTCGGGTTGTTGATCCGCTCCTGGAAACGCAATTCCTGCTCCTTGTCGCTGACCGAAAACCAGTACTTGATCAGGATGATGCCCGAGCGTACCAGCATCCGTTCGAACTCCGGCACCGAGCGCAGGAATTCCGCATATTCCTCGTCGGTGCAAAATCCCATCACCCGTTCCACGCCGGCGCGGTTATACCAACTACGGTCGAACAGCACGATCTCGCCACCCACGGGCAGGTGGGAGACATACCGTTGGAAATACCACTGGGTCTTTTCCCGTTCGGTCGGTGCAGGCAACGCCACCACGCGGCAGGCGCGCGGGTTGAGGCTTTCGGTGATCCGTTTGATCACGCCGCCTTTACCAGCCGCATCGCGCCCCTCGAAGATGACCACCACCTTCAGGTTCTTATGACGGACCCATTCCTGCAGTTTGACCAGCTCCACTTGCAGATGGGCAAGTTCCTTTTCATAGGCTTTTTTGTCAATGGGGATTTGCCCTTCGGGCGGTTCAGACATAGCCGCGTGCTGATTCCCGGTCCCAGGCGGGATCCCAGCCTTATCCTGCTTCTTCGACTCGTCGTCAGCGTGCTTCTTCTTCTTATTATTCTTGTCTTTTTTAGACATCTTTTCCTCCAGACGGTACATGATGAGACGGGAGGTAAACGGATGACAATAAATTCTCGACACCCTCCCCTGGAAAATCTATCTGTAGGAGATTATACCGCTGACATCACCCCGATTGCATCGATTTTTCAGCGGGCAGGCGTCGTGCTGAGCCTGTTGAAGCAGTGGGGCAGTTGGCGCATCCTGAGGTGGATGTGAGGAGGGGGAAGTATTTTTTTTTGCCGCGAAGAATTTAAAATTAGAACTTGGAGATGCTTAACATTTCCAAGTTCTTTCTTTTCAGATGGGCAGGGCAGAATCAAAAAGACTTCGGAGGACAAAATCTCCGAAGTCTTTTTGATGCACTGATTACTTTTTCCTATAAAAGACCTTCAACCAACCGCCAGACCTGCGCCACGAGGAAGGTGACTGCAAATCCCAGGATCACAGGCGAGATTGACGCGATCCATGTCCATTTTTTACTGCCAGTTTCCTTGTAGATCGTATAGATCGTGGTACTGCATGGATTGTGGATGAGACTGAATAACATCAGGTTGACCGCGGTGAGCAATGTCCAGCCGCCTGCCTTGAAGAGCGCCAGGGTTTGTGCGCCGGATTCGAGTTCGAACATCACGCCTGCCCCCGAGCCGACACCTGTCACGCCGGTGACCAGCACGGTCAGCATCAAAATTGTCGGGATGACGATCTCGTTGGCGGGGATGGCGACGATATACGCCACCAGGATCACACCGTTGAGTCCGAGCAGAATCCCGAACGGGTTGAGGAAATCGATTAGATGACCGGCGATGCTGTTTCCTCCGATGATAATATTTGACATCAGCCAGATGATTGCACCTGCCGGGAGAGCGAAAGTCACCGCGCGCCACAGCACGATCAGTGTGCGGTCGATCACGGATGTGTAGATCGTCTGCCAGATGCGCGGCGGACGATAGGGGGGCAGTTCCAGGCTAAACGTGGAGACTTCACCCTTCAATACCGTGCGGGAGAGTGTCCATGAGAAGGCGAATGTCAGCAAGACGCCCAACACTGCAACTCCCACTACTGCCAGCGCAGAGACGAGTCCGCCCAGATAAGCGGGGACGAGTCCTCCGACAAACAGTGAAGCGATGAGTATCTGCGTGGGCCAGCGACCGTTGCACAGGGCGAAGTTGTTGGTCAGGATGGCGATCATCCGTTCGCGCGGACTGTCAATGATACGCGTGGCGACCACGCCCGCGGCGTTGCAACCGAATCCCATTGTCATGCTCAGGGCTTGCTTGCCGTGCGCGCCTGCCTTGCGGAAAATGTTGTCGAGGTTGAATGCCACGCGCGGCAGGTAGCCGAAATCCTCCAGCAGGGTGAATAACGGGAAGAAGATCGCCATTGGCGGGAGCATCACGCTGATAACCCACGCCGTGGCGAGGTACATGCCGTCGAGCAGCAGGCCGTCAATCCACCAGGGGACACCAATGCTCGCAAAAACACCCTTCAAAAAGGGATGGACGGTATCCAACAACAGGTTCGCCAGTATTCCTGATGGAACGTTGGCTCCCGAGATCGTCAGCCAAAAAACAATGGCAAGCAGGAGAATCATCAGGGGGAAGCCCCAAACGCGGCTGGTGATCAGTTTGTCGATGGCGCGATCGAGGTCGAAGCGCGGCGCTTTATCTGGACGGGTCGTCGCCCGGTCCGCGATCTGTGCCGCGTCGGTGTAGATCGATTCCATCAGTTTCTCATGGAAGTCCACGCCGATCTCCCAGCGCAGGGATTGGGCATTGTTGAGAATCTCTTCGTGATTATTCAAAGGGTAAGTTGTCATTTATAAACTCCGTTTTATCACCACAAAGGGTCCGAAGGTACACAAAGGATAAAAAAAGATTTTCCTTCGTGACCCCTGGTGACACTTCGTGGTAAAGACTCATTGATTCCCGATCACCTGTAATTGCGCAGAACGCTGTTGAATACTGCCATGCCTCAGGTCGCCGAGTTCGCCCTTGCGGAGGGCTTCTGCGATGCGCTCATCCCCGTCAAGCAGGCGTAATGCCACCCAGCGGGCGTTGGGCAGGTCGGGGAACGCGGCTTCGACCTGCTCTGTCAACTGGTCGACTGCCTTCTTGAGTTCGGGCGATGTATATTTCACGTGGTACGGTTTGCTGACTACTTCGCCGCGTGCAACCTCGCTGACCACCTGAAGGAGTTCCGGGACTCCCTGTCCCTGGCGCGCAGACATGGGAACGACCGGCACGCCCAGGTCGCGCGCGAGGCGTCTTTCGTCGATCTGCAATCCATGCCGTTTGGCTTCATCCATCAAATTGAGCGCGACCACCACACGGTTGGTAATTTCCATCACCTGCAACACAAGGTTCAGGTTGCGTTCGAGGCGTGTGGCGTCCGCCACAACGATCGTCACATCGGGCTGACCGAACAAAATAAAATCGCGCGCCACTTCCTCGTCGAGGCTTGTCGCCAGCAATGAATACGTGCCGGGCAGGTCCACCATTTTGTACTTGTGATCGCCGTACATGAAGCCGCCTTCGGCGCGCGTCACGGTCTTGCCGGGCCAATTACCTGTGTGCTGGCGCAGACCCGTCAGGGCATTGAACACCGTGCTCTTGCCCGTGTTGGGGTTGCCCGCCAACGCCACGACAAAATCGAAGTCGGTCATATCCACGCCGAGTTTTTTCAGCGCCGCGGCATTATGCACGGGGCATGTCTCACACGCGGCGGATGTGGTTTGTGTCGGGTTGGGTGTTGTCATTTCGAAAGTTCCTCCTGCTTATTGATAAAGATAAAGTCGGCTTGCGACTTCCTCAAAGCGATCACCGCATCGCGGATCCGATACGCAGATGGGTCGCCCGCCATGCTGTCCATTTCATTTGTAATTTTCGTTCCGGGCAAAAGTCCCAGATCCATCAGACGGCGGCGTTCAGCCCCGCGGATGCGATTCGACAACTGGACGACTCTGGCGGACTGCCCGGGTTTGAGACTGGAAAGCGCTTCTCCCCTGACCTGAGCCTGCTGAGGCGCCTCAGACATTTTCGCCACTGCGACATTTGCCGCCACGATCGGCGCGAGCACATGCTCGTCCCCGTCTGCCCAAAAGCGCACGCGTTGCGGCGACGACTCGATCAGCCGCACCACCTGCCCGACATGCAGTCCTTCCGCCACGATCTGTGCATAGACCGCTTCGGGTTCGTCTTCAAGGTGGATGATGCGCGCGGGTTTATTCAATTCCATGCTTGTCAAAGGAGTGCGCTCGGCATACACCATGTGTCCGCTGGCGGTGGGGATCGGGTCGCCGTGCGGGTCGTGGGTCGGGTTACCGAGACGGGCGGCCAGCGCATTTGCTTCTTCGGCTGTCAGTATGTGTTCGAAACGTTCCGCGCGGTCATGCCAGTCGGTTTCTTCGTATCCTGTTTCGTCTGCAAGATAACGTTCATACAAACGGTGCGCGCGGATCATCCGCAGGGCATACTCGCGCCCGGCGGCGGTGAGGCGGATATTGCCGCCCTCGAATTGCAATAGTTCGTGCGTTTCAAGGTTGGCGATGATCTTTGCCGCCTCATCGGGGCTGACCTTGAGCGCTCCCGCGATACTTTTGACTGACGGCTTGTCGCCATGGATCTCGCACTGATGGATGTGTTTGAGCGCAACAACAAGTGAAAGAGCAGGATCAGGCATTGTTATTCTCCTTTGTTAAAGTTTTACTCCGATGATTCATTGAGCGCCTCCAATTTTCGGTAAAAATCTACCTGTGCGTTTCATATACTCACGATATTCATCGCCGAATTTCTCGATGAGACTGGCTTCCTCTTTCGGTGTGCGGATCGCCATTGCTATGAACGCCAAAGCGCCAAGCAGGGGGATGAACCAGCTGTCTGCCATCATGCCAAAGGCAACAAACATGGATGAGCCAAGTGTATAGAGCGGATGTCGAATATGGCGATAGATTCCGTTCGTGACA
>JBFYRY010000049.1:0-20057 GCA_041302025.1 Chloroflexota bacterium
GCGATCATTTCCATGCGCTCGGGGGATGATGTCGGCGCCAACATGCGGATTAACGGCATATTACCCGCCACATCTTCAAATTCCTTCGACTCCTCGGCTGGCAAATCAGGGATGATAAATCCGTCTGCGCCTGCATCCTTCGCATCACTGACAAATTTCTCCAATCCATACGCCAGCATGGGATTGTAGTAACCCATCAATATCAGAGGAATGTCCACGCCGCGTGTACGCAATTCCTTCACGGCTTCGAGTGACTTCTTGACCGTGATCCCTTTTTCCAGGGCAATCTGTGTCGCGTGTTGGATCACGGGTCCATCCGCAAGCGGATCGGAGAAGGATAGTCCTACCTCGATCAAGTCCGCGCCATTTTTAGCAAGTGCTTCGATCACGTCAATAGAGGTGTCCAGGTCAGGATAGCCCAAAGGGAAGTAGGGCATGAAGATCGGTCTGTTTTTGAAGGCGTTTTCGATTCGGTTCATTTCACATTCCTTTTCGGCTTCTGCGCCACTGCAATGATATGGAATCCCATGTTCAAACATCCCTCTTCGGCGCAGGCTTCCACTTCCATTCGAAGCAACTCATTCCACTTGTCTGCATCGTTCCTGATCTCTTTCAACATGGCGTCCCAAGTCAGGGATATACAATTCGATGCGGAAATATCAATCAGCGTCAATCTCTTTTTCTTCAACCATTCCACCAACTCTGTTGAGCGAAACAGGTGCATAAAATTGCTTTTTCGTTCAGGGAAAGTTTTAGGCGTGATATCGCCCGTGCTTGTAATTTTCTGATTGGCTGAAATTGGCGTTGAGAGAACGCCATTCAAACGTCCGTGCGCACTGCCCCACAACGACATCACACTTAACAACAACAATCCACCTGGACGTAGAACGCGCAAACATTCCGAGAGTGCTGCATCGCGTTTATCCAATACATAGCTGAACGGACCTCCATAGGCGACCACATAATCAAACGAGTTTGACTCGAATTGGGATAAATCACAAATATCCACCTGTCGCCGCTCAATAACAGCTTTGTCAAAACCCAACTCCGCAGCAAATTTCTTGTTGAGTTCCAACTGAACATTTGAAATATCCGCCACCGTGATATTGACGCCTAATCGCGCAAGGACTTGTGTAAAGCGTCCAGCCCCTGCTCCAATTTCAAGGACCCGCCTGCCTTTGGAAATATGTTTTTCAAGATAGTGGGTGTGAACGTACAGGCTTGCTTCATCTGACGGTGTTTGAGTTAAGCGTTCCCATTCACGAACACCAAATTCATCGAAGTGTTGAGCTATGGCTTCGGGATTGTAAATTGATGATTTACGTTTCTCTCTCGTCAGGGAAGTTGTTCTTTTCTCTTGTACTTTCATCTTACACCTCAGGCAAGATTGCCCATTTCCTTGATCACCGTGTTCAAATCCTTATCCCCTCTTCCCGACAAATTGACTAGAATCACCTGATCCTTCCTCATCGTCGGCGCGCGCTTGATGACCTCCGCCACCGCATGGGACGACTCCAGTGCAGGGATGATCCCCTCGGTGTGGCACAACGTATGGAACGCGCTCAATGCTTCCTCATCCGTTGCGGAGGTGTAAAACGCCCGTTCATTATCGCGCATCATCGCATGTTCAGGACCCACCGCCGCATAATCCAAACCAGCGGAAACCGAATGCGTTTCTGCAATCTGACCGTCTTCATCCTGCAAGACATATGTCCGTGTGCCATGAATGACTCCCACACGCGCCTTGGTCGCATCGCCAAAACGTGCCGCATGTTTACCCGTTTCGATTCCAATTCCGCCCGCTTCGACACCGATCAATTCCACATGCTCGTCGTTTACAAATCCGCTAAAGACGCCGATCGCGTTCGACCCGCCACCCACACAGGCAATGACCGTATCAGGCAGGCGTCCCACTTCCAGCATGATCTGTTCGCGTGCTTCCGTCCCGATCACCGACTGAAACTCGCGCACAATCGTTGGGTATGGATGCGGTCCCAGCGCCGAGCCTAGCAGGTAATGCGTGTCGCGTACATTCGTCACCCAATCGCGGATGGCTTCGTTGATGGCATCCTTCAACGTCTGCGTGCCCGACGAAACAGGTCGCACCTCCGCGCCGAGTAATTTCATCCGAAACACATTCGGCTCCTGCCGCGCAATATCCACCACACCCATGTACACCACGCATTCTAATCCCAACAATGCCGCGACAGTTGCCGACGCAACGCCATGCTGCCCTGCGCCTGTCTCCGCCACGATGCGCCGCTTCCCCATCCGCTTCACCAGCAGCGCCTGCCCCAATGCGTTATTGATCTTGTGTGCGCCCGTGTGCGCCAAGTCTTCGCGTTTCAAATAAATTTGCGCGCCGCCTAATTTTTCCGACAATCGTTTGGCATACGTCAACGGCGTGGGGCGTCCCACGAACGACGCCATCAATTTGTTGAACTCCGCTAGAAACGCGGCGTCTGCCTTCGCCGACACGAACGCCTCTTCCAACTCGATCAATGCGGGCATCAACGTCTCTGGCACGAACTGTCCGCCATACGGACCGAATTTATGTGGTAATAAAGTCATAGTACGTCATTGCAAGGGGCGATAGCCCCGAAGCAATCTCCTTCTTTCTTTGGATGATCCAAACTTTTATCTACGCTCAAACTTTTTTCTCAGCATCACGCACTGCCTGCACGAATGCCTTCATCTTGCTCGCATCTTTCTCACCGGGAGCTGATTCCACACCCGAAGCCACATCCACACCCCACGGCTTGACTCTCCTAACCGCCTCAGCGACATTCTCTGGAGTCAATCCGCCTGCCAGCAACAACGGATACGTTTTCGCCAACTCCGCCGCGCCATCCCAATCCGCTGTGACGCCGCTTCCGCCGTAGACACCTTTCACAGAAGCGTCCACTAAAAACGCGGGTGGCTCACTTCTGACAAATCCATCAACGCTTTCAGGTATTCCACGAAAGGCCTTGAATCCCTTTCCATCAAGTGCAGTCAACATCTCTGGCGTTTCATCTCCATGCAACTGCGCAAGATTCAACCCCAGAGTATCCATCGTCGCAAGGATCTCGCCAACAGATGCATTGATGAACACACCCACGCACTTTGCTCGTCCGTTTTGCCGTACCGCCGACATGATGTTGCGGCACATGCCAACCTCCACAAAGCGCGGGCTTTTCGGGTAGAAGTTGAATCCGATCAGGTCCGTGCCCGCTTCGAGGGCGGCCAGGGCGTCCTGGATAGTTTTGATTCCACAGATTTTGATTTTTGTCATAGTTTCAACCATGTCATGCTGAGCGTAGCGAAGCATCTCGCTCGTCGGGGTAGAGACCCTTCGCTACGCTCAGGGTGACACCGCTCAGTTCACGTACTTTCGCAGGAATATCATCAGAAGTCACCAATGCTTCACCGACAAGGATAGCATCTACATTCACTTTCGCCAAACGTTCGACATCGCTGGCTTTAAATATTCCACTTTCGGCAACGACAGCGATCTCTGACGAAATCATCGGGCGGAGGCGCTCTGTGGTTGCGAGGGAGACTTCGAACGTGGCGAGGTTGCGGTTGTTGATGCCGATGAGTTTGATGTTTGGAATTTTCAATGCTCGCTCGGTTTCCGCTTCGTCGTGGATTTCAACTAAGGCGGTCAATCCCAAATTCAAAGCGCAGGCGTGGAGATTGGCAAAGAGTTTGTCGTCAGTCAGTGCAGCGGCGATGAGGAGGATGGCGTCGGCGCCGTTGGCGCGGGCTTCGTAGATTTGAGTCTCGTCGATGGTGAAGTCTTTTCGTAGCAAAGGCAAGGTTGAGTTATGAGTGAAACGTAAAACATGAAGTGTGAGCACGCTGATGGCGGATGCGCCGTTTTGGGTGTAGATGTCGGCGACTTGAAACAGGTCAAGGTGCGGGGCGAGGATGCCTTTCGATGGAGACGCACGTTTGAGTTCAGCGATCAGGCTCGGGTGAGTCCCGAAGCGGCGGCGCTTGATTGCGGCAAGAAAATCTCTGGGCGCGGGACTCTGTTCGGCGGCGCGGCGTAAGGTCACGGTGTCGAGCGCCGTGATCTCCAGCTTTTTCTGTTCGATGATTTGGGCAAGAATATTTGTCATGTGAGTTTAGTCGGGACACAGCGCCGGTGTGTCCTTACGCAACGGATTTTGTGAAATCGATCAGCGCGTTGAGTTTGGCAAGGGCACTACCGTTATCGAGGGAGGCGCGGGCTTCATCCAACGCGGATTTGAAATCGCCTGTTTCAGCGGCGAGGGCGGCGGCGGTGTTGAGGAGAATCGCATCACGACGCGCGCCGTTCAGTTTGTTGCTGAGGAGGTCGCGCATCATCTGCGCGGATTCGTCGGGCGTGCCACCACGGAGGTCGGCGACGGTGGATTGCGAGAGACCGAGGTCATTGGCGTTGAGGTCGTACGTTTCGACCGCGCCGTTCTTGAGATGACTCACGCGATTGGCACCGGTGGTATTGAGTTCGTCAAGTCCGTTCGCGCCGTGAATGACGAGCGCAGCTTTGGAACCGAGTTCGTTGAGGACGTGCGCAAGCGGCTCGGTAAGTTTCGGATCGAAGACACCCGTGAGTTGAATGTTTGCGCCCGCCGGATTCGTGAGCGGACCAAGAATGTTGAAGATGGTGCGTTGACCGATCTCTTTGCGCGGACCGACGGCATACTTCATGGCAGGATGAAACTTGGGCGCGAACATGAAGCCGATGCCAACTTGCTCAATAGCTTGCCCGACTTGTTCAGCCGTGAGGTCGAGATTGACGCCGAGCGCGGAGAGCACATCGGCAGAGCCGCATTGCGAGGAAGCGGCACGATTGCCATGCTTGGCAACTTTGCGTCCCGTGCCCGCGAGGACAAACGCCGCAGCGGTGGAGATGTTGAAGGTGTGTGCGCCGTCACCGCCGGTGCCGACGATATCGTAGACCGATTCATTGGTGTTGAGTTTAACTTTGACCGCATTGGCACGCATGGCAAGGACAGAGCCTTTGATCTCGGCAATGGTCTCGCCTTTCATGCGGAGGGCAACCAGATAGGCACCGATCTGCGCGGGCGTGGCTTGACCGGTCATGATGATGTTCATCGCCTGCTCGGCTTCTTCGGAGGTGAGGTCGGTGCGATTAATCGTTTTAGCAATAAAAGGTTTCAGCATGGCGGGTTCTCCTTTGGCAACGGGAGCGGGATTCAGATCTAAAAAGTTCTTGAGCAATTGTTTGCCGTGTTCGGTGAGAATGGATTCGGGATGGAATTGCACACCATAGGTGTGATGTTCTTTGTGTTTGAGTCCCATAATCTCTTCTTCGGCAGTGATAGCGGTGACTTCCAGTTCGGCGGGAATCGGGTCGTACACAACGAGCGAGTGATAACGCATGGCTTCAAACGGCGAGGGGATGCCTTTGAAGATGCCCTGTCCGTTGTGCGTGACCGGTGAGGTCTTGCCGTGCATGAGACGTGGAGCCCGGTCCACTTTGCCGCCGAAGACTGCACCGAGGGCTTGATGTCCGAGACAGACTCCGAGCACGGGGATCTTGCCGTCAAAGTGTTTGATGGCGTCGGAGGATATGCCGTCGTCTTTGAGCGGTTCGCCAGGTCCAGGGGAGATGACGAGGTGCGACGGGTTGAGGGCGATGAGTTGATTCATCGTCACCTGGTCGTTGCGGAAGACTTTGATATCCGCACCGAGTTCGCCGAAGTATTGGACGAGGTTGTAAGTGAAAGAGTCATAGTTATCGATTAGAACAAGCATGATTCAAAACCTTTCTTAACCACTGAGACACGGAGAAACTGAGATTTTTTGAACCGCTAAGCACGCGAAGGTCGCTAAGAAAAACTTTTTTTATCTTCGCGTTCTTTGCGATCTTCGCGGTTAATTTCTCCGCGACTTCGTGGTTAGGCTTTCGTTAGCCTTCGTTTCCGAAAATATCAACGTTATCTACAAACAGATCGAGCGAATACGACAAACCGGTCTTCTCGCGGACAAGCTCCATAGTCTGTTTGGCTTCGGCTTGCATACGGCGGATGCCGGTGGCGAGGACGTCGTTCGGGATCATGGGATGGGCGAGGAAGTAGGCGCGCTTTTCACGGATCGGCTCTAGGAAGTTGTTGATGGCGACCGCCAGTTTTTCCTTGACTTCCACATCACCGACTTTGCCAGCGCGATAACGTTCTTTGAGGTCGTCCACTTCGGCGTGGGAGGGATTGAACGCATCGTGGTAGATGAATACAGGGTTGCCTTCGACGGTCCCGGGGTCGGTAGCGCGCAGGCGCTTCGGGTCGGTGTACATGCCCTGCACTTTTTGTTTGACGGTTTCCACATCATCGGAGAGATAGATGGCATTACCCACAGACTTACTCATTTTGCTTTGTCCGTCGGTGCCAATGAGCAGGGGAACATCTCCAATGATGGAATCGGGTTCAGGGAAGACTTCGCCATAGAGGTTGTTAAAACGGCGTGCCATTTCACGGGCAAGCTCGACGTGCGATTGGTTATCACGTCCCACCGGGACAACTTCTGCGCGAGGCAACAAAATATCCACGGCTTGTAAGACTGGATAACCCAGGAGACCAAACGGCATAGAGTCCATGTGGGCGTCACGTGCCATGTCCTTAAGCGTGGGCATCCGTTCGAGGCGCGGCACGGTGACGAGCATCTCAAAGAGCAGATTCAACTGATAGGTTTCAGGGATCGCCGATTGCACAAAGATCGTGCTGACATTCGGGTCGATGCCCACGGCGAGATAATCGAGCACAGTTTCTTTGATGTAGGTTGGAATCTCTTTGATGTATTGCGGCTCGGGTTTGGTCGTGAGCGTATGCAAATCCGCGATGATGAAGAAGGATTCGTACTGGTGTTGCAATCGCACACGATTTTCCAGTGAGCCGACATAGTGACCGAGATGCAGTCGTCCTGTGGGGCGGTCACCGGTGAGGAGGCGGGGCTTTGAAGTATTGGTTGACATAGGTTATGTTCCTTTCGTTTGTTCATGAAAGACAGAATGCAGAATTCAGAATGCAGAATGATGAATTATTTATTCTGCATTCTGAATTCATAATTCATCATTTATTTTCTTCCGCTATTTCTATAGCTTTCAACATGGCACTGGCTTTATTCACCGTCTCTTGAAATTCCGTGGATGGATTCGAATCGGCGACGATGCCTGCACCGGCTTGCACGCTGAAGGTGTTGCCGCGCCCAATCATCGTGCGGATGGCGAGACAGGTATCCATGTTGCCATCGAAGCCGAAGTAGCCGACCGTGCCAGCGTAGGCGCCGCGTGCATCGGGTTCAAGTTCGGAGATGATCTCGAGTGCACGGACTTTCGGCGCGCCGCTGACCGTCCCAGCAGGGAAGGCGGCTCGCACCAGGTCGAAGGCGGTCAGGTCAGGTCGCAGTTTGCCTTCGACATGCGAGACAATGTGCATGACGTGAGAATATTTTTCAACCGTGAAGAAATCAGAAACACGCACCGTGCCATATTCACACACGCGACCCAAGTCGTTACGACCCAGGTCCACGAGCATCACGTGTTCGGCGCGTTCCTTGGGGTCGGCGAGTAGTTCTTCAGCGAGCACGGCGTCAGCGTTGGAGTCGGCGCCTCGTGGACGTGTCCCGGCAATCGGTCGGAGTGAAGCGGTTCGTCCCTCCAAACGGACAAACATTTCAGGCGACGATCCAACAATGTAGAGTGGTTCATCGTCCACGATGCCGAAATCAAAAAAGAACATGTACGGCGATGGGTTGAGGCGGCGCACGGCGCGATAGACATCGAACGGTTCGACGTTCGTTACGCGCGTGAAGCGCTGGGAAAGCACCACCTGAAAAATATCGCCCGCCGCAATATGCTCCCTGGCATCGCGCACCATGTCTTCGAAACGTCCCTGCGTCATGTTCGAACACGTCCTGGATGATTTCACTTCATGCGGCTGCGCAGGCGGAAGCGGCTGATGGATGCGCGACTCAATCTCGTCGAGCTTGCGATTGGCGGAGTCGACATCGCCATCGAGTACGTTCGCAATAAGCGACATACTGCGCCGTGCATGGTCGAACGCGACGACGGTGTCGGCAAGCAAATAAATTCCATCTGGGATTTGACCCCGCTTCATCTTTGACTGTAAAGTTGGTTCAAAAAAACGAACCGACTCGTACCCGAGATAGCCTACCAACCCACCGATGAAACGCGGCACACCGGGTTGCGCTTTGAAGTTGAAGCGACTCATTTCCTGTTGTAGAAAATACGTTGGGTCGTTGTCGTATTGAACCGTGCGGGTTCCATCGGCATCTTTGATCTCGATCTGTCCATCACGTAAAATATATTGCGCCCGCGGCTGGACACCGATAAACGAATAACGCGCGATGCGCTCGCCGCCTTCGACAGACTCAAGCAAAAAGGACGGCGTCTCCCCGCGTAGTTTCATGTACACGCTGATGGGGGTTTCGAGGTCAGCGCTAATTTCGCGGACGATCTTTTGAGTGGTAGTTTCTTCAAGTAGCATAAGACTCCTTTTTTTGAACCGCTAAGCCCGCCAAGGTCGCTAAGAAAAATCTTTGGGTTTTCTTGGCGCTCTTAGCGCTCTTCGCGGTTAATTCTTTCTCGATTAAATTAAAAGCCCCTCCGTCCATTGGGACGAGAGGGGAGTCTCGTGGTGCCACCCAAGTTAACGCTTATTAAACAAAATTCCCCGTATGATGCAACAGGGAAAAAGCCAGCGTCACTCTTTTCAGGTACGTCGCACGTTTGCGGTTATACCCTTGCTCTATAACGGGAGCTACCGAATTGGGTTACTAGTTCTGGGCGGGAAAACCCCGCCCCTACACGTTCGCCCGTTCAACTCGGAGGTCCATTCGGTTTCTGCGCTTTTGCCTTGCTTTCAGACTGCGGTCATTCCCGACCGCGTGCTCGGCTCTCTGGAAATCGCTTTGAAGCGTACTCGTCCTCGTCAGCGTTTTTGGATTATGTTGGGCGGGATTGTATGACGGAGGGGGGAGGATGTCAAGGATGAAATAGGAAGGGGATTGTGCAATAAGTACAATATAAGAAGGGGACCTGGATGGATAAGTAAAGGGATACAGAAAAAATGGGTTGGAGGAATTTTGTAGGATGGGGCAATGGGTGGAAGGGGATACAGCGGCGCAACAAGTCAATATCAAGAGCGCAACAAGTCGAAGCAGAACGAGAAGCACCAAGAGCAAGGGAAGTTATCTCAAGGATGAGAGCACCAACGGCAGCGAAAAAAACAAACTCCAGGCGCGACGAAATAAGCCTGCCGGAGGGCGCCAGGCTTCATGGAAGAAAGGAGGACACACCGAGATTGGTCAAGGAGCTTGCAGCATGGCGTGGTGTGAAGCTTCGAAGATCAGGCGGGTGAGGTTGAAGGCCAGCGAGAGGGTGTCAGAGAGGAGCATGGATTTGGCGGTGTTGGGCAGACCAAAGGAGGGTGAACGTTTGAGATGTCTGCGAGCCTGAGTGGCATTGCGGCTCTCGGCATAGGATTGTCGGCCGATGCGCAATTGCCAGATCTCGGACCCGACTGGCAGATCGCGTGCCAGGCGCAGGGAGCCATCCGGCAGGGTGAGGGTGGTGGTCAGGGAAAACCCGAGCGGATGGTCAGGATCGGCGAAGGGGCAGGTGGAACGAGAAATCGCGGGAGGCGCACCGGGGAGATCGGGTTCGGGCTGATGAATACATTTCTGGCGGCAGACCCACTTGGTGGCCTGGCGCTGGTAATCATGACCATTGCTGGACAGGCGGTACCCATGTGGGCAGAGCGGGATACCGTTCTGGTCATAACCGCGCGTCAGACACGTGAGCGGTACATCGTCGCCCTCCGCATGGCGCAGGCGGATGGTGCGCAGAGCCTGCAGATCGTGATGCACGTACTCCAGGACTTCTTCGAATCCTTCGCCCGCATCGCCGAGCAGTTCGCCCACTTTGAGAAAAGGGAAACGTTGGCGCAGACTCTGCAGCCCCGGAATGGTAAGCAGGTAATCATTGCGGTTGGCGGGAGTGCAGGGACCGGTGAGGGGCCAGATCAGGAAGAGCCGGTCATCCACCAGATTGAAGGCTTTGGATTTGTACCCGAAGTGATGCTTGCCGCGCGGCAGAGCCGGTTCTTTGGGTTTCAGGGTCCGGTTAGGATTGGGACCGGGCTGGTTGGAGCCAGCGTAATAGACATAGGCGGCCTGTGGATCCTGCCAGGTGGCGAAACGACAGTGCTCGTAGCAGGCGGGGGTATCGCAGGCACAGCCTTCCTTGCCAGCCAGGCGCGCCGGACAGACACGTGGGATTCCAGGCTGTGCACAGGCCGGTACCTGGTGACGGCAACGCATACGGGAGCGTGAGGCGATCAACTGGCAATCGGTGGAGAGGGAAACGCCTTGGTGCTGTGGATCACCAGGAAAGGTGCTGTGGGTGGGAATGAGCTGGTAGGTCATCAAGCCCTGCACCAGGCTATCCTGGCAGGCGGTGAACCAATCCAGCTGGGTGCGGGCCAACGCCATACGGAAGGTGGAGGCGGCGGGCAGGTCGGCAGGGTCAAAGCCCAGGCGGCGGCAATATTCCTGACCGCGCGTTGGAGAATGCAGTTCCCCCACCAGACGGGCCCAGTCCCAACTCTGGTAGTGGGCTAAGAGCATCCCCAATCCCAGGCTCACCGGATCGAAGGGTGGAGGACCCAGTTGGCTGCGAAAACGCTGCGCCAGGTAGGGACGCCAGGCAGAGAAATCGAACAGGCGCAGCAGCAAGTCGAATTCATCCAGACGCAACACGGATGCGCTGGTGGCTAGATCGTCAATTCCCAGCCAGCGGTAATACGAGCGGCACCCCCGCCCATACCAGCGGGGCGCCTCGCCGGGGGTGGGCAGTTGCAGCGGCAGATGCGGACGCAGGTTCTCCCAACGAAAGGTTTGCACGAAGTGGGGCAGGTGCAGGCGCCGCTCGGCGGCGGACTGGCTGCGATCCTGGCGCAGTTCGGTGCGGCTTGGAAGTGACAGAGATCCAAAGGGAGTATGCACCGGTTCCACGACGGTCTGTTTCGGCATGGCGGGAATCCAAAAGGTGTTCATGCCCGCCTCCTGCGTGCTCGTTGCCAACTGCGGTATTGTCGCAGCGTCACCCGATACTGTTCCCGTTCCCCCCGTTCACACAGACCCCGCAAGCGGATCGAGAAGGCGGGCAGTCGCAGCAGACCCAACGCCTGCTCATGCAGCTGCCGGATGCGTTCCCGTGTCACGCCCCATGCGCGTCCGATCTCGGCCAGGTTCTGCGAAACCGTCCCCCGCAAACCATAATGCCGTTCGATTACTTGTTGCAGACGGTGCGGCAGGAGTGCCAGTTCTTCTTCTAGGGCTTCCTGAATTTGGGTCTGCTGCCAGACCCGTACTACCCGATCCAGAGCCTCCTCCCGCTCCGGTTCCTCCAGCCAGCCTTCCGCCTTTTGCTCTTGCTTCAGCAGTTGCCAAACCTGATGACGGATCACCACACAGGCATAGCTTGAAAAAGCTATGCCACGTCCAACCTCATAATGCAGGATCGCTTGCCATAACCCGATCCGCCCGGCCTGCAGCAGATCGGCATAGGCTGTTTTCCTGCCAGCCTGGTGCATGACCATCCAATACACCAGTCCACTGTGTTCCCGCAAGAGCGCATCCAGGCACGCTGGGCAGCCTGCCTGGGCACAGCGAAAACGCATCGCCCCTTGCGTGGGGCAATCCAGTACAATTGACATGACGACATCTCCTTTCGGTAATGGGATTTCGCTATTCACATTATCCCGATTGGAGATGTCGTTGTCTATTCTTGAGTTGCTGACCTCATTTTTTTGAGTTGCATTTCCCCCACTCGACTTATTGCGCTATCCCGGAAGGATGAATGACAAAAATCAACCACACTTTCGAATTGGAGTATCAAATCTTCTTCAGGCAGACTTTTGCGAAACAAAATGATTAACAATTATAATGTCTGAAACGGCGGGGCATAAACGGAGAGCCATTCAGAATCGGAAATATAGAGGATGCTATGGAAGAAAAACCATTAATAAAGGAAAAGACGTTCTTTCAAATTGTGACCAGGGTTAATTTGGTTTGGATTATTATTCTATATATTTATATGAAATCAATGGGGCAGAGTGGGGCTGGATGGATATAATCGTGTATATTGTGGTGGCGGTTATCGTTGACGTGCTGAGTCTTCCTTTTGGGATATTCGGAGGAAAAGTCGGCAAAGATTTGGAAAAAGACTCAGCTTGCTATATGGATCGGAACAATCGTAGGAACAATAATAGGAACATATATTACGGCTTCTTTTTTTTTCTTCGATCTTTTTAGATATTGAGTAGTCACTTACACGCTTGACCGTGAACGGTGGGACTCAAAGCGGAAACTTTACTGGGTTGGCGTAGTCGCACCCGCTTGCAAATTTTAGTCCGCTGAAACAAAATCAGCGAGATACCGCCATTGTTTCCCAAACAGACTTGGGCTTCTCAAAGCAGGGCCAAGGCCGCTTGCTCAGTACATGGAAGCCCTTTGGGCTCGCGCAACGAGTCCGCTTGAGCAGACTTCCACGCGCTGAGGCAAGACTTTAGTCCGCCGAAACAAAATTAGCGACAAACCGCCATCGCATCCCAAACGGATTTAGAGTTCTCATAGCGGTGTGAAACTAAAGCCACTTGCTTAGTACATGGAAGCCATTTCGACACTCCTCGACGCCTTCGGGCTGGCACTCCACAAACACTCGCGAGTCCGCTTGAGCGGACTTCCACGTGCTGAGGCAGGGCTTTTGCGAAGCACCCTGTAAAGGGTAGTCCGCCGAAACCCCTATCAACCTCCCAAACGGACTTGGCTTTTTATGGAATTGCCTGTCCTTGCGCGATCGTCAAAGGTGCACCATTCTTGTCTTTGGTAGTTGTAAGAGTATAACCACCATAGGCACAATCATTGAAGCCATGCAAACCTGACTTTACCCATGCAGTCACTTTGATGTGATGGACGGTATTGGGAAGAAGAGTAATTTCCACAAGGGCTGGGTTGGTGTGATGATTAAAATCACCCGTCACTGTGAAGGTACCCGACTCGGTTTCGATCGTCACTGCCTCCCCAAAGCCGATATAGACGGTGATAACCTGAGTCAATTGATCCGTTGGCGATGTGACCGGGGCAACCCACAAAGGCTCGGGTGTGGGAGGCGGGCAGAAGGTGGGAGTTATTGTTATCGTAGGTGCAGGCTGCACAGTCTCTGTAAACGTTGGCGAAGGTGGAGTATCCTGCTGGTCAGGCACATCCGTTGTGACAGGAAAACAGCCAACTAACATTACCGATATACACAACAAAAATAAAACCGCGACACGTGTGTATTCAACATATCTCATGAGACACCTTCTTTCGCAGAGAAAACTGCCATCACTTCCCAAACGGACTTGGGTTTCTCATAGCGGTGAATGATGTTTTCCTCCAGGAATTGGATATCCCAGCCCTGGAGGAAAGACCGTACGCTGGATTCGTCGAAGAAGCGTTTGGTGCTGGTCCTCACTCGATAGAAATTTGGCTCGATCTCCAATTCGGAGGATGCACCGTAATGATGGTCATGGGTGGAATTGAAACGGGCGAACAGGATGCCGTCCGCTTTGAGACAGCGCCGGAGCTCGGAGGCGATTTGCAGGGTAACGGTCCATGTGAAGTAGTGCAGGCTGAGGCTGGCGAGGATGATGTCGATGCTGTGGTCGGCAAATGGGAGCAGCTGGCTGTTGTCCAGTTGAACGCTGTCAGCGTGGGGAGAGGCTCGTTTAACGGCAGACAGGTTCCCCGTGGAAAGATCCGAGGCGATGACGTTGCATCCCGCGTTCAGGAGTTTGGCTGTGTCCCAGCCGTTTCCGCATCCCAGTTCGAGGATAAGTCCGCTTGCTGATTTTTGTTTGAGCAACGGAATCCATTTTTCCAGCCAGGGGTCTTTGTTCATGCGGCGAGTATATAACAAAACGCGCGCGGCAGGTCACACCTGCACTCCCTGGCACTGCCCGCCAGGGCAAGTGTGAGTGCTGGTGCAAGTGTTGCAAGGCTGTATCGTAGACTTTTACCGTCTAAGCCCGATAGCCCCATCCAAAGTGGAATAATTGGGAGTAAAAGGTCATAATTCGTCCATGACCTCTATCACTTGCAGGGTCGTTCCACAGGCAATAAAATCGTGTTATGAGACAGGTATTATCTATTTTGTAGAATGGAAAGAAGGTAGCCATGCAGATCACCCGTCAAGCCGACTATGCAGTACGTGCAGTCCTGCACCTGGCAAAAGTGGGGAATTCCGAACGCTCCGCCACCAGCATGATCGCCAGGGAACAGAAAATTCCCCCGTCATTTTTGGCGAAGATCATTTCACAACTTTCAATCGCCGGTTTGCTCCACACCTCACGCGGCGCGCGCGGCGGTGTGACACTTGCCCGCGACCCCAAGGACATCACCCTGTTGGAGGTGGTGGAGGCGATTGACGGTCCCATCCAGTTGAACGAGTGTGTCGGCGATAACGGTGCTTGTACATTCGACGAGAACTGCCCGATCAAACCGGTCTGGTGCGATGCACAGGATGAACTGGTGAAACGTCTGAAAGCCACCAATTTTGCGGATATGCTTGCATAAGCCGCATGGCAGAATATCCCAAACTGTTCCCTCTCCGCTATAATAGCGGGGAGGGATTTTCCTTCTCCGGGAGAACATCATGTCCAATATAAAAGGCTTTCAAGCGCTGACGATCCTTGTGATACTGCTTGCTTTGGCTGGCATTTCCTGCAATGCAGTAAACGTTCCATTCCTTGCCACAGAAACACCCACGTCCACAGTCACATTCACCCCCAGCCCAACTCCCAGCCCAACCCTCACGCCGAGCCCAACGCCGACCCTTGTACCCACAGCCACACACCCCTCGACAGGCATCTGGACTGACGAACAATCCGACGGTTCATCCCTGGTCACCGATTACGACAATCAATACCGATTTGTCATGGCAGGCGGCTGGACGATCATCCCTCTCAGCGCAGGGGATCTTTCTGAAATTCTGGAGGAACTGGCAGGCGAAAAGCCGGAACTCGCCGAAACCGCCGAACTATTCAAGCAACTCGACCCGGATGTCATCCGTATTGTCGCAGTCAATAACGACCCCAAATACACCACGGATGGATACGGCACCAACCTGACTGTCGCGGCCATCGAAGATCAATTCGCCTCGTCCATGCCCATCAGTCTTCTTACTGGTGGATTTGAACAGTCCTTTGCCCAAAACGGGGCAGTAAACATCACGTCTGAATCCCGGACCAATAAAAAAGGTGTGGACATCGGCATCATCGAGTACTCCCAAAACACGCCAACTGCCACAGGCGCGAACGTGGATGTAAGAGCCAGGATGATCTTTTTCCAGGTGAAAGGAAAACTCATCATGATCACACTCGCGACTCACCAGCAATTCAGCGAAGAGCTATTTGCCTCACTGGATGACCTTGCAGAGACAATAGAATTGATGAAGTGACGCAAACCGGACTCCCATTATCTGACTGAAAACCCGCTTCTTTCCCAGCCGGAGCCTGTTCCAAACCCCGGAGCCTGATCATCAGCCTCTGCCCCTCCCGGTCACACCCTCGACCCATCCTCGCGCCAGCGCGCCGTAACAAACTTGTGGATGTAATAGGTGTAGGGGATTCCAAGATTCGTCTCGATCAACGAATTGACCACGATCGGCTGCCACAGCGCTGGTCGGATCCCGTTGATGAGCAGGGACGCCTCCCACGCGAACTGCACGCCGATCCCGATTGCCATCAGCCACAGGATGTTGACCTTTTCCCTCCCTTGCAGGTTCCTGAACACAACGATCAAATATCCCGCCAGCAGGATCAAGGTCATCGCGCCGTGATACGAACCGATGCCGCGCGAGATGGATATTTCCGCAAACCCCGCTCCCCAATTATTGCTCAATTGCCCGACAGCCAGCCATCCCAGAATCGGGAGCAGGGACCATTCCACTGCATGACCTTCACGGTCAAGCAGGAGCCAGATCCATGCGAAATTGGTAAAACCATAACTCATGCTCAACCAAAGCAAAAACCGGAACGGATCTGCCCCATCGATCTGACGGGTTCCGAGCAGGTGATAAAAAATTCCGTAATCCACAATGAAATACACCACACCCTGAATCAGCCCAACGATGACCGCCGTCCGTTTTTTGAAATACAACAACAGCCCGGCGAATGTCAACAACCAGACGATATCGAGAACGATATAGAGTGAGTTGAATGTGCGTGCCACGGTGAAGTCCATTTTGCATCCTCCGAAGTTAGTGACGTATAATCAATTCGAAGATATAAACCCAAAACCATCACGGAGGTTTTCATGAGTAATCCCCGCGTTGTCCGTGCCCCGAGGGGCACTGGCCTCACCTGCAAGAACTGGCTGAGCGAAGCCGCCTACCGCATGATCCAGAATAATCTCGACCCCGAAGTGGCGGAGAAACCCGACGATCTCGTCGTTTATGGCGGGAGGGGAAAAGCCGCACGTTCCTGGGAGGCGTTCGATGCCATCCTTGAGTCGCTCAAAAACCTGGAGGAGGACGAAACACTGCTCGTGCAATCAGGGAAACCTGTGGTGGTATTCAAGAGCCACAAGGACGCGCCGAAGGTGCTGATCGCCAACTCGAACCTTGTGCCGCACTGGGCGACCTGGGAGCACTTTGACGAACTCGCCAAAAAGGGACTCATCATGTACGGGCAGATGACCGCCGGTTCGTGGATCTACATCGGCACGCAGGGGATTCTGCAGGGCACGTATGAAACCTTTGGAGCGCTGGCAAAACTCAAAGGCTGGGGCTCGTTGAAAGGGAAATTTGTCCTCACCGCGGGTCTCGGCGGGATGGGCGGCGCCCAGCCGCTCTCGATCACGATGAACGAAGGCGTGGGGCTTATCGTGGAAGTTGACCCCGAACGCGCAGAACGCCGCCGTGCCATCGGCTACGTGGATATGGTGGTGGACAATCTTGAAGAGGCGATGACGCTGGTTGAAGAATTCAAGGATAAACAAATTCCCAAATCCATCGGGCTCATCGGCAACGCAGCGGATATTTATCGCGAACTCGCCGAGCGCGGCGTGGTTCCCGATGTGGTGACAGACCAAACATCCGCGCATGAGGCGCTGTTCTATGTGCCGTCTGGGTTATCGGTCACCGCCGCGGATGAATTGCGGAAATCCGACCCTGAGAAATACAAAAAGATGGCGATGGACTCGATGTCCACGCACGTCAAGGCGATGCTGGCATTCCAGCGCGCAGGCTCGGAAGTGTTCGATTATGGCAACAATTTACGGCAACAGGCGTACAACAACGGCGTGAGTGACGCCTTCGAGTTCCCAGGCTTTGTGCCCGCCTATATTCGCCCGTTGTTCTGCGAAGGCAAGGGACCGTTTCGCTGGGTGGCGCTTTCCGGCGATAAGGAGGATATTTACACCACCGACCAAGCCATCATGGAGTTGTTCCCCGAAGATGACCATCTCAAACGCTGGCTGAAAATGGCGCGTGAGAAAGTTCCATTCCAGGGATTGCCCGCGCGCATCTGCTGGTTGGGATATGGCGAACGCATGAGGGCAGGACTCAAATTCAATGAATTGGTCGCAACTGGGAAAGTCAAAGCGCCGATCGTGATCGGACGCGATCATTTGGATTCTGGTTCGGTTGCTTCACCCAACCGCGAGACTGAAGCGATGAAAGATGGTTCCGACGCGATCTCAGATTGGGCGATCTTGAATGCGATGATCAACGCGGTCGGCGGCGCGACGTGGGTATCCTTCCATCACGGAGGGGGCGTGGGCATGGGATACTCACAGCACGCAGGACAGGTCATCGTGGCGGACGGGACTCCCGAAGCGGCTCGGAGGCTGGAACGAGTCCTGACAACGGACCCAGGTATGGGCGTGGTGAGACACGCTGACGCGGGGTATGAGATCGCCATCGAAGCCGCAAAACGTCATGGGATCAAAATGCCGATGTTGGGCAAATAGGATCAAGATTTATACCGCACTCGGTCAGAAACTGCGCCTTTTTTCGAAGGCGGAAAGCGCAATTTTTGACCGTGGGTACTATATCCATGCGTGAAGAAACCCGAAAATGGATTTCGCAAGCCGATAAGGATCTTGGCACCGCAGGCTTCGCCTTGAATTCTGTTGACGGTCCGTTGCCTGTGACAACGGGTTTGCATTGTCAAACGTCTGCGGAAAATTATCTCAAGGCTTATTTGCAGGAAAACAAAATTGTGTTTTCGAGCGGACTTTCCTTGAATGCTCTGTTTGAGTCTTGTGTTTCGGCTGATACGTCTTTTGAAACTTTACGCAAAGATATAAGGCAATTGGAAGGCTATTCCATAGCATCGCGTTACCCCAAAGTCAGAGATTCTTTGGAGTTTAGAAAAAATGCCATCGCCGCTGTAACACGCGTGAAAGATTTCATCATGGATAAACTGGCTTGAAATGCAGATAAAAACTGAAAGTCATCACCGGGCTTCGATTGGAATATCTGTAATACTATTATCGTCACTTGCCTGTGAACCCATCTTCGCAATTGGATGGAGGGAAATATTAATTGTTATCATCCTGGCGATGTTCCTGATTGGTCCGCCTGTGTACAGGTTCCTTCGAAAACTCGAACAATACCGAAATCGAAAATGGAAATAGGTTGAGTGTGTGTTACCCTGACTTGACAGGTTTCCACAGGACCGCAATTGAACAAATACTCCACCGGACGAAGAAGTCCGATTGACTCACGACATGCTGAAACCTGTCAGGTCTCAGCACGATCATCACCGCGGACTCGGGTCGCGCTTCGGCTTCTTTCATCCATTCGTCAATTTTTTTAGAGAAGGATATGGTTGGGGGTTCCTCGTAAAAGCAAATTATGTCAAGTGGGATGAAAAAACAACCCTTGACGCATCCATCTCTCCGGCATAGAATTGCGCCCAATATGCTTAAGTCCACTCGTTGGTTTGCGTACTATTATTTTACGGCTCCTAATCGGTTGCCGTTGGTGGCGCTTAAGTAGACAGGAATAACTCTGTATGCAGAAGAGCGAGACCACGCGGTCTCGCTCTTTTTTATTACCTCACCCCCAACCCCTCTCCTAAAGGAGATGGGAGTCAAGGAGCATTTATGCCAATCCGTGGAATCCGTGGAGCGACCACCGTCTCAGCCGACGAACCAGACATCATCCTTCAAGCCACGCGTGAACTGCTGGAGGAGATTCTGGCAGAGAACGACAACATGCGACCCGAAGACGTGGGAAGCGCCATCTTCACCGTGACCGATGACCTCAACTCCACGTTCCCGGCTCAGGCGGCGCGCCAGATGGGCTGGGGACTCGTCCCGATGATGTGTGCCCGCGAGATTCCCGTCCCTGGCAGTTTGCGGAGGGTCATCCGCGTGCTGGTGCATTGGAATACGAATATGCCGCAGAACAGAATCACACACGTCTATTTGCGGGATGCGGTAAAGTTAAGACCTGATTTGGTGGCGGCGCAATAGTTGTTTACAAGTTACAGGTTTGAATGTTTGAATGTCGAACTTTCAAACTTTTCAACCTTCAAACATTTCAACAGGAGTTTTTCTATGATGATCATAATGAAAGCCAATGCCACACCACAGCAGGTGGAAGCGGTCATTGCACGGGTAAAATCGGAGGGATTGAGTGTCCACCTTTCGCAGGGAGTCGAAGCGACCATCATCGGCGCCATCGGTGAGACGCATGGCATTCCCACCGAACGTTTTGAAGGTCTGGAAGGAGTCGAGGTTGTGCAACGCATCACCCAACCGTACAAACTTGCTTCACGTCAATTTCACCCTGAGAACACCATCCTGCCCATTGACGGGTTCACTGTCGGCGGCGAGGAGATCGCCGTCATCGCGGGACCGTGTTCAGTGGAGAGTCGCTCCCAGATACTGGAAACAGCCCAGGCTGTGAAAGATGCGGGAGCGTCCGCTTTGAGAGGTGGAGTGTTCAAGCCGCGCACGTCGCCCTATTCCTTTCAGGGACTTGGCGAAGAGGG
>JBFYRY010000050.1:0-16275 GCA_041302025.1 Chloroflexota bacterium
GCCCAATACTCGCGGTCAAGCACGTGCTCGTACGAGCCTGCGGCGAAATATCCCGCCCACTTGCGCCAGTTCTGTGGCTGGCACAACGCGGAGGTCCGTTCGTGGAAGGGGGTGGTTTTGAGATTGAACATAAAGATTCCTTTTGAACCGCCAGGCACGCGAAGGTCGCAAGAAAACCTTTTTAAATTCTTTGCGCACTTAGCTAGACTTTATCCATTTGGACATTAACAAAAAAGCAGGGTAAGCTAAGGCAAACACTCCACCACGAGGTAGCCAATGCCAACCCTGCACGCAGAATATATCACGATACTCGGAGCCTTTGCGAGGCTGTTCTCGAAACGGATTTGGGAACATGCCAGAATATTGTTGATAGGCGCAATCCTCTCCCCAGCAGAACGAACCCTCACAGCGGCTTTGCGCGTGATGGGGTTGAGCGGCGAAAAACATTTTCAAAATTATCATCGTGTTCTTAATCGTGCGGTATGGTCAAGTTTGGAAACCAGCCATATTTTATTGGGATGATTGATCAGCACTTTTGCAAGTAGCGGTCCAATCATCATGGGACTGGACGATACGATTGAACGTCGTCGCGGAGCGAGGATCAAAGCCAAAGGAATCTACCGTGATCCCGTTCGTTCCAATCATAGCCACTTTGTGAAGGCCAGTGGATTGCGTTGGCTGAGCTTGATGCTACTGACACCCATTCCGTGGGCAAAGCGAGTTTGGGCGTTACCGTTTCTGACTGTCTTGGCTCCTTCGGAAAGATATTACAAGGACAAGATTCGCAAACACAAGAAACTTACCGAGTGGGCGTACCAGATGGTCTTGCAAGTCCGTCGTTGGCTTCCCAAACGTCTGCTGGTGGTTGTGGCAGACAGTAGTTTTGCCGTGATTGACCTGCTTTGGCAGTTGCGTCAACTGAAAAAGCCGATTTGCATGATTACGCGCTTTCGTCTGGACGCTGCTTTGTATGAACCCAACAAACCGACACCTGGCAAGATGGGTCGTCCACGCAAGAAGGGTGAACGCCTGCCGACCTTGGAGAAAATTGCGGAAGATAAACTCACGCGCTGGAAACGTCTCACAGTGCAGGAATGGTATGGAGAGAAAAACGAGAACTTGAAATCACATCCAATACTGCCGTCTGGTTTCACAGCGGCAAACCACCATTGCCAAGTCTTTGGGTGATTGTGCCTGACCCAAAGAACATATTCAAAACGCAGGCTTTGTTATGCACCGACATCACTGTCTCTGCGGAGCAAATCATCGAATGGTTTGTGCATTGTTGGCAAGTCGAAGTTACCTTTCATGAAGTTCGCACCCATTTGGGCGTAGAGACACAAAGACAATGGGCTGATCTGTCTATTCTGCGCATTACGCCTGCCTTGCTGGGTTTGTTTTCCATCGTGACCTTGCTGGCAAACTTGCATGCCCAGAAACAGAAACTGCCCGTTCAGCAAGCGGCTTCGTACAACAAGCAACTTCCCACCTTTTCGGATGCTCTGAGAATTGTCAAACAAACTTTATTCTCTCAGCGCTTTTTTCGGACATCGCAGTTTTATGCTGAAATCCGAAAAGTACCGCGCCTTCGCTCAAACTACCGCTACTCTCGCTCTTCTCGTACCTTTCTGAGTAGTTCTTTTGGATAAAGTCTAGCTGAGCCCAGGGTTAGAGTTTTGTGTGAGGAACGTTGGAATCATCCCGCGGCGCGGGTCGTCCATGCAAAAAGCGATATAATGCCTCGCAAGGAAAAATAGAATGGAAGAAACAGCATTGAAATGGATAGTATTCATCCTCGCTTTCAGCGGGATGGTGCTCATACACGAGATCGGACACTTTATTGCCGCGCGTCTCATGAAAATGGAAGTGGAGGAATTCGGCATCGGGTTCCCAACCCCGGGCGCCATTACGCTGTTCACCTGGCAGGGCACGCGCTTCACGTTCAACTGGCTCCCCATCGGCGGATTCGTGCGCCCGAAAGGCGAGAATGACCCCAGCATAGAAGGTGGGATGGCGGCCGCCCCTCCCTGGAGGCGGTTCGTGGTGCTCGTGGCGGGTCCGTTGATGAACCTGGTCACCGCCATCCTGATCTATGCCATCGTCTTCAACCGCTCCGGCGTGCCCGATACGAACCGCGTGCTGGTGGCGGAGGTGTTCACGAACAGCCCCGCCCAACAGGCTGGTTTTCAAGAAAACGATATTTTCATCAGCGGCAACGGCGAAGCCATAGACAGTTTCGACAAACTCGGCTCCATCGTGGATGTGAACGACAACCAACCGATCCTCTTCCTCGTGGAACGGGATGGGCAACAGGTTGAACTGACCGCCGTACCGAAATTGAATGAGGCGGAGAACGATGTCATGATCGGCGTCGGCTTGAGCAATCCGCTTACCCCAGCCAACTCATTCCTCCAGCCTTTGAGCTATGGCGCCAAATACACGTATTACAACATCAAGATGCTTCTTTCCCTGCCCGCCCAGTTGATCCGCGGTTCATTGCCCGCCGAGCAGATGCGGTTCGTGGGCTTGAAAGGCATCTTCGATATCATGTCGCAAACCGTGGAAAGCGATATAAAAGCCAGCCAGTCCGCCACGCCCACATCCAACCCATTCCAGCAGATGCGCACCCTTCTGATCATCGCATCGCTCTCCATCAGCCTCGGCGTTTTCAACCTGTTCCCCTTCCCCGCGCTCGACGGTGGACGCATCATCTTCCTGCTCCCCGAACTGATCTTCCGGCGCCGCGTTTCGCCCGAGACCGAAAACCTTATACACGGTCTGGGCATGGCTGTCCTGCTCCTCTTCATGCTCTACGTCAACGTCATGGACTTTGTCGACCCCGCCTCCTTCACCCTCCCATAAATGAACACAGATACCATTTCCTTTCAAACCGTTCTCGATGCCCTGACCGCCACCGGCAGGGATTTCCCGCGCCGTTACCTGCAACACTTCTCGGATATTACACCCCTCGAACTGAAGACCCTTCTGGATGTGTGGCCCCGCATCGCTCCCAGCCGGAAGTTGTCCCTGCTCGATGGGCTTCGGTCATTGGCGGAGGGCGATACCATCGTCAATTTCGACGAATTCGCCCGCGCCATTCTCAACGACCCGGAGGCGTCCGTCCGTGTGCAAGCCATCCGCCTGCTGGACCACGAAGCGTGTGAGGATGTCAAACTTGTTCCTGCATTCATCGGGTTGCTGAAGAACGATCCCGATGCGAATGTGCGTGCAGAGGCGGCGAACGCACTTAATCTGTTCGTGGACCTCGGCGAACTGGATGAACTCCCCGAAGATGTGTACGGGGAGGTACAAGCCGCTTTATTGGAATCAGCCCGAAGCGAGAAAGAGAAGCGCGTCCGTCGTTATGCATTGGAATCGCTTGGCTGGTCGTCCAATCCCGAAGTGGTCGAGTTGATCGAATCCGCTTTCGAGCAGGAAAACGCTGATTGGAAAGCCAGCGCATTGACCGCGATGGGGCGCTCCTCCGACGACCGCTGGGAGGACCGCGTCCTGCGCTCATTGCTCGAAGACGATGACATCATCCGCAAAGCCGCCGTGCAAGCCGCGGGACTGTTGGCGTTGAAGTCGGCGCGCCTGCCATTGCTTCGCATGCTCGACACCGAGGAAAACGGAGAAGTGATCAGCGCGGCGATCTGGTCGCTTTCGCAGATCGGCGGGGAGGATGTGGGCACGTATCTCGAAACCCTGCTCGACCAGACGGAAGATGAAGACCTGATCGAATTCATCGAAGAGGCGCTCGATAACCTTGCCTTTACCGAAGACCTGGACCGCTTCGAGTTGATGTCCTTCGACCCCGATGATATTGAAGATCTCGAGGAACTCGAAGACCTTGAAGATTTGAAAAAACTGGACGGGGACGAATCGTAGGTTGGGCTTATAGCCTGACAGGATGGCAGATTGCAAGCCTGCCCTGCGAATTTATCGACACAATCACGGAGACGGTATAATCTCCGTGATTTATTTTTGGCGGTCAAACGATGTCACTTTCGATACTTGTATCCACTTTTGCGAATAACATCCTTCCGATCATTCTGCTGGGAGGCGCGGGCTTTGTCCTCGGCAAGGTCCTTCACGTGGACCCGCGCGGGTTGGGGCGCGTGGTCTTCTATGTATTCCAGCCTGTGTTGATCTTTGACTTGCTGGTCAAGACGCAGTTCAATTGGACCGAAGCTGCGAGTGTGATCGCTTTCACTGTCACCATCATTGCGGTCATGGGGGCCATTACATATGTGTTGGGGCGCGTGTTCAAACTCGAGCGCGCCGCCCTGATTTCCATCCTTATCACCACCATGTTTGCCAATACAGGAAATTATGGTCTGCCGCTCGTCTCCTTCGCGTTTGGAGAGAAGGCGCTTCCCTATGCCGCCGTCTATTTTGTGACGACCACTTTGTTGTTCTACACCGGCGGCGTTCTGATCGCCTCGCTGGGACATATGAACTTCAAGGATGCGGCGTTGGGGTTGGTCAAGGTGCCGATGGTCTACGCAGTGGTCCTTGCCGTGCCAGTCATTGTTTGGAAGATCGAATTACCGGTATATGTACAACGTGCTGTCGATCTTGCCTCAGGCGGGACCATTCCGCTTATGCTTGCCCTGCTGGGTTTGCAGATGACGCAGGTGGAATTTTCGAAGAACCAGCGGGCGCTGCAATTGAGCGTGGCCATGCGGTTGTTGATCGCGCCGGTGCTCGGGTTGTTGATCGCGGCTGTGTTCGGCATCGAATCATCTGCCCGCCAGGGAGCCGTGACACAGGCCTCCATGCCGAGCATGGTCAGCGCGACGGTCCTTGCGACGGAATATCACCTGGATTCAACACTCATCGCGGAGGTCGTGTTCGTCAGCACGTTATTGAGTCCGCTGACGTTGACTCTGTTGCTTGTCTATTTGGGGGGATAGGATGAAGAGTTTTGGGTTCGCTGTTCACTGGTCACTGATCACCTGCCTCTTGAGCATAACGATAATCCTGTTGAGTACACAAGAGGTTCAGGCACAGACTGGAATCGAGATGGACATGTCTGCCGAACCAAAATTTGGCGAACACATCACATTCACGGCGAAACTCGTTTCGCCGGTCCAGATCCAGAAGGCATCCATCCTTATTTTCGATTCGACACAGGCGATCACCCATTCCCAGCCCGTAACGTTCGACCCGAATGGCGTTTCCGAATTCCGTTTCGACACGCGCCAGAATTCCCTGCGCCCGTTCACGACGGTCCTCTGGCGTTACGAACTGACCCTCGCCGATGGAAGCACAACCATGAGCCAGACCCGGTCCATCCGCTATGACGACGACCGCTTCACGTGGCAGACCGTGGAGTCGGACGCGCTTCGCATCCATTGGTACGCAGGCGACGAGCAGTTCGGCATCGCGGCAGTGAATGCCGGGCAGGCGGGGTTGCAGTCCATTCGCAATTTATTTCCTCCCGATCTTTCACAACCCGTGGATGTATTCATCTATGCCAATGAAGACGACCTGCGCGGCACATTGTACGCATCCGATGCCTGGGTGGCGGGTCACGCCGATTCACCCGCGGGTGTGATCATGGTCACGATCGAGCCGGGACCCGGGCAGGGCATCCTGATGGAACAACGCATCCCGCACGAACTCATGCACGTGATGATGTATCGTCAGATCGGTGCGGGATACAGGAATGTCCCGGCGTGGCTCCGGGAGGGCATTCCCATGCTTGCGGAGGTGTACCCGAACCCGGATTACGACACTGTCCTCATGGATGCCACCGCGCGTAATGCGTTGATCCCCATGCGGGACTTGTGCGCATCCTTCTCACCCCGGATTGATTCCGCTTTTCTGGCGTATGCCCAATCCCGGTCCTTTACCGGCTACCTGCGCGGACAGTACGGCATGGACGGTTTGTTGACCCTCGCCGCCGTCTACGCGGACGGCGTGGACTGTGAACGCGGCACCGAGCGCGCCTTTGGCGTTTCGCTCGCCAAACTCGATCTGGACTGGCGTCAATCCGTGCTGGGACAGAACGCTCTCGGCGTGACGCTCGGCAACATGGCGCCGTATTTGGTTTTACTCTGTCTGGTGTTATTGATTCCGATCTTTTCCATCTTGAGCACTATGAAACGAAAAGGAAATCCGCATGAGCCAGAATCCTTCGTCCGGTGACATTGTCCGAGCGCATATCTGGGTGACGGGACGCGTGCAGGGCGTCGGCTTCCGCGCGCATGTGGAATATTCCGCGCGGACGATCGGCGGTCTCACCGGCTGGGTGCGAAATGTCGGTTACGATACGGTGGAAGCAGTTGCAGAGGGGGAACGTAGGGACGTGGAACGATTTATCGAGATGATGAAAGAAGGTCCGCGTGCATCGCGGGTGGAAGAGTCAAGGGTGGAGTGGGAGAAACCAACAGGGGAGTTTGTGGAGTTTGGGGTGAAGAGGAGCCTTTGACGTTGAAACGTTCAAACGTTACGCAAACCCCAAGCCTCTTTCCTTCAGCGACACCCACTTGCCTTGACCGATGACCAGATGGTCGAGCACTTCCACGTCCAGCAGTTTGCCTGCCTGCACGATGGCGCGCGTTACAGCGACATCGTCGGGGCTGGGGGTGGGGTCGCCTGAAGGATGATTATGAATCACAATTATTGCTGAAGAATTTTTACGCACCGCTTCCTTGAAGATTTCCCCGACTCTTACTTGCGATGAATTTACCGAGCCTTTATACACTTCCACGGTTTCCAGGACGCGGTTCCTTCTATCGAGTAACATCACGCGCAAATGTTCCTGCTCCAACGCGGACATCTCGTACTGTACCAGCGCGGCGGCATCCGCGGGGGAGTTGATCGCGGGGCGCTCCTCCGGGGATTCAAGAGTCAGCCGCCTGCCGAGTTCGATCGCGGCTTTGATCTGGGCGGCTTTGGCTCCGCCAAGTCCGTGCTGTTTAAGCAGGTCCGCGAAGGGAGCGCGGTGGAGTCCGGTCAGCCCGCCGAATTTGTTCAGCAGGCGTTGTCCGACCTCAACGGCGTTCTCGCCTTTGACACCGACGCGTAACAGGATGGCGATCAATTCAGCGTTGGTCAAGGCTTGGGGTCCCAACGAAGCAAGCCTCTCGCGCGGACGATCCGATTCGTGCAAGTCCATGATGCGGTAAACGGGTTTGGAGTTTGTCTCAGCCATGAAATATCCCTCAATTGGAAAGGATGTCCCTATTTTACAGCGAATCCTGCCGGGTGCTTTGCTTGACATCCCCATACCCCTCAAGTAGAATGTCCTTCGCCTTGTAGTTGAATGGGCCTGTAGCGCAGTTGGGAGCGCGCCTCAATCGCACTGAGGAGGTCAGGGGTTCGAATCCCCTCAGGTCCACTGGACAGTGACCAGAAGCCAGTAATCAGTAGTCAGTCACTGCCCAAAACTGAAAACTGGTCATTTAACAACTGATTACTGAAATCCGGGCCCATAGCGCAGTTGGGAGCGCGTCTCAATGGCATTGAGAAGGTCGGGGGTTCGAATCCCCCTGGGTCCACAAATAAGTAAGTTGAAATTAATTTCGACTTACAGTAAAAGTCACGACAGGAGTAGTAGGTCATCCCGTCAGCGAGAAGGGAGAGCGAGGTGGAAGCCCTTCACCGGCATCGAACGGGAATGCCATAAAGACCGAACTCGCCTGTTTTCTCGAAAGAGAGACCTCATTAGTGAACTTAAGTAGCTAATGACGGGTCAGCCCGTTATAGCAGAAAAGAGCGTTTGAAAATTGGAAGGTTTTCGACCTGCGACTTGCAACCTTCAAACCTTTCAACCGAAGTCGGGTGGTACCGCGGAGAGAACTCTTCGTCCCTGTTGTGGATGAAGGGTTTTTTGTTTTTCGGACGATGGTCTATCGTCAATGGTCCATGGTCGATATTACGAAAGGAGGCATGCATGAACATGAAAATAAGATTCAGAATTGAGGCGGTGTCCTGCCTTCTCGCACAAGGCACCAATGTCGCGCGCCTCCTCCCTGCGTCGAACACCTAACGTCAAAAGTCAAAGGTCGGGTGGTAACCTGACCCTTTAAACCTGGAATTTGAAACCAAACATCGATGAGGTAAGAATGGCTGTTACAAAGAAAAATAAAACAAATAAAAAAGTTGCCGCGAAGAAATCGCCAAAGACCGCGGCGATCAAAAAGACAGTGGCTAAGGCACCCTCTCCGAAGGGGAAGAAGGTATCTGTCAAGAAAACCGCGCCGAAAGCAAAAGCGGTCAAAGCCATTGTGGCAGTGACCGAGAAGCCCAAAGCCGTTGTGCCGGTCGAGAAGAAACCGTCCGCGATCCAGGCGGTGCCGGAAGTGATACCAGCAAAAGTTGAAGTGAAGGAAGAAAAGAAAAAAGACATTTCCTTCAACCCGCAGGCGATGGAACCGCGCTGGCAGAAGAAATGGGAAACGGACAAGCTGTACCGCTCTGTGATCGACGAGAACCGCCCCAAGCATTATGCGCTGACGATGCTGCCGTATCCCAGCGGTGACCTGCACATCGGTCACTGGTACGCGATGACCCCGTCCGATGCACGGGCACGCTTCAAGCGTATGCAGGGATACAACGTGTTGTTCCCGATGGGATTCGACGCGTTCGGTCTGCCCGCGGAAAATGCCGCCATCAAAGATGGCGTGCATCCCATGAAGCGCACCTTCCAGAACATCGAAAAAATGCGCAAGCAGTTGAAAAGCATGGGAGCAATGTTCGATTGGGAGCGCGAGGCGGTCTCGGCGTCGCCTGAGTATTACAAATGGACCGAATGGTTTTTCATCAAACTTTACAAGATGGGACTGGCTTACCGCAAAATGTCGCCGGTGGATTGGTGCCCGAACTGCAACACGACTTTGGCGCGCGAACAGGTCTGGGGCGATGACCGTCACTGCGAACGATGCGGCACGCCTGTCATCAAGAAAGATCTGGATCAATGGTTCTTCAAGACCACGAAGTATGCCGATGAATTGTTGAACTTCGACGGCATTGACTGGCCTCAAACAGTCAAGACCCTGCAGACCAACTGGATCGACCGCAGTGAAGGCGCGTCGGTCATCTTCAAAACGGAAACTGGCCACCGCGACGTTGAAATTTTCACCACCCGACCAGACACGCTGTGGGGCGCGACCTTCATGGTCTTCTCGCCCGAACACCCATTGGTGGACGAGATCACCACGCCTGAAAACAAAGCGGCGATCGAGGAATATAAAATACAAGCCGCGCGTCAATCGGACATTCAACGCGGGGCGGTGGACAAAGAGAAGACGGGCGTGTTCACCGGCGGGTATGCCATCAACCCGGTCAACCAGGCACGCATCCCGATCTGGATCGCGGACTATGTTTTGATGTCGTATGGCACGGGCGCGATCATGGCTGTCCCCGCGCACGATGAACGTGACTTTGCATTTGCCCGGAAGTATGAACTGCCCATCGTACCGGTGATCCAGCCTGAGGGTCAGAGCGAAACGGCTGTTCTCGAGTTCGCTTATATCGGTGACGGCGTGATGGTCAACTCCGGTCCATTTAACGGGACGAAAGTCAACACAGAAAAAGGAAGAAAGAATCCTGGTATCAGCAAGGTGATCGATTGGTTGCAGGAAAAAGGCATCGGCAAGGAGTCTGTCAACTATCGTTACCGCGACTGGTTGATCTCGCGCCAGCGTTATTGGGGCGCGCCGATCCCGATGATCCATTGTGAAATTCATGGCTGGAACCCGGTGCCCGAGGATCAATTGCCCGTGACACTGCCCGAAGATGTGGAGTGGAAGCCGACCGGCGAAAGCCCATTGAAACTGCATCCGACCTGGAAGAACACGGCATGCCCCGTGTGCGGCGGACCCTCCACGCGCGAAACCGACACGATGGATACGTTCATGTGCTCGTCGTGGTATCACCTGCGTTATCTGTCGCCGAAGTATGATAAGGGTCCCTTCGATGACGCGGAATACAACTACTGGATGCCCGTTGATACATACACGGGTGGCATCGAACATGCAACGATGCACCTGCTGTACACGCGCTTCTTCCATAAGGCTCTGCGCGATGCAGGCATCACCGAAGGCGGCGAGCCGATGGTACAGTTGCGCAACCAGGGCATGGTGCTGGGCGAAGACAACGAAAAAATGTCGAAGAGCCGCGGCAACGTCATTGCGCCGGATGTGCTGGTGAACAAATATGGCGCCGATACGGTACGCGCTTACATCATGTTCTTCGCACGTTGGGAGATGGGCGCACCATGGGACTCACAGGGCATCGAGGGATCTGCGCGTTGGATCCGTCGTGTGTGGACTCTATTTACGGATCCAACCCAGCCGAAAACTGACTCAACCTTCGATGGGCGTCAGTTGCGCCGACGCGTCCACCAGACCCTGCGCAAGGTAACGCACGACTTCGAGAGTTTTGAGTTCAACACGATCATCTCCTCGTTGATGGAATTGATGAACGAAATGTACAAGGCGCGTGAAGCGGGCGCGGCGGGTTCCCCGGAATGGACTGAAGCGCAGGAAATCTACCTGAAGATGATGGCTCCCGTTACGCCGCACATCGCCGAAGAACTGTGGACGAACCACATGGGCAAAAAATACTCGATCCACCAACAGCTCTGGCCCCAATTCGATGAAGCCGCCGCAAAAGAGGATTCGATCGAACTGCCGGTGCAGATCAACGGTAAGGTGCGGGATCGAATCACAGTCCCGGCAGAGGCGGGTGAGGAGGAGATCAAAGCCGCGGCGCTGGCATCCGAAACCGTCCAGAAATATCTGGAAGGCAAAGCGCCGAAGAAGGTGATCGTGGCGAATAAGAGACTGGTAAGCATAGTAGTGTAGGACAAGTGATCGGTCATCAGTGATCAGTCACAAAGGCGGCGGGCTTCTCGAAGGAGAGCCCGCCGCTTTTCGATTCCGACATTATACAAAAACACCGTCAAGTTCCCGATTCACTTTCGCAATCATATTGCAACATCCCGGCAACTTTACTGTAACGCGAATTTACCGGATGGAGTTATACAATGTGAAGGGTAACGCCCTCCTCATTCAACTGCGTCTTCCTGAGGGAGTATTGACTGACGTTGGAGATGCCTTTTACAAGTCGAATGTACCGACAGCCTGTTTCAAATTTTATATTTCAAAAGGAGAATATGTCCATGAAATCCAAACGCTTGATCCAGATCCTCGTTGTGCTCGTGATGGTTTTCAGCACCATGGGGAGTAGTCAACCTGCCCTTGCAAGCACCAGCATGACAGTCGAGGACGATCCGATGGTGATCAACCGCAACCTGAACTATTGGGATGCCACCTACATCGGCTTTGTAAATTCGAGCATCTTCGAAAAATGGCATTTTGATTTTACTGAAACCGAGAGTTTTTCAGTAAGCGTGTCACCCATCAGCGGAGACCTTGTGCCCCTGCTCATCCTGCAGGATGCCAACGGCAACGAACTTGCCCGAGGCGTCAGCACACTCACCAGCGTCCAGCCTGCCGGAACGTATTCCATCCAGATCCAGCCTGAATCCGGCGGCGGATTTTACGTGCTGAAACTCCGGCAGGTTGTTTCGGTCGAACCGAACGTCTCCACTTCGGTGAGTCCCACAACCGTAAATGTGGATGAGTTTGCCCTCGTCACTGTGAGTCTGGGTAACGTTCCCGCCGAGGGATACACCAGCGCCGAATTCACCTGTACCTACGATGCAAGCCTGCTCGAGGCGGGCAATATCGCGGTGAACGGCCTCTTCGGCGCCGACGCGGCAGTGGCGATCAACGGCCCGCAGAATGGGAACTTTATTGTGGCGGTGGCAGGCAGTAACGGCAACAAAGCCACCACCGGCGGAACCGCATTCACCTTCAACGTCAAAGGTTTGCAGGCGGGACAGTCCAAGGTCGAGTGCACAGCCCGCGTCTCCAGGGGAGATAATGTGCTGACATCGATCGCCTCGACCGGCACGAGCATCACGGTGGCTGGCAGTGTGCCCACGCCTACCTTCACACCCGAACCCACGTTCACCCCTGAGCCCCCCACTTCCACACCCGATGGTTCACCCGAACCCACATCCACACCCATTGGTTCTCCTGAACCCACATCCACACCCATTGGTTCACCCGAGCCGACCTCCACACCGGTAGAGACTTCTACACCGGAAGCCACCCCGACGCCCATCGAATCGCCCACACCCACACCCCTCCCCGATGGGACCGTCACCGGAAAAGTCATCGCATCCAAACCCGCCATGGTTGGATTGTACGATGCAGGCGGGATTCTCGCCGCATCCGTTCCTGTCGAACCCGACGGCTCATTCCTGCTCACGGCTCCTTCCGGGACCTATAGCCTGGTTGCCGATGCGAACGGTTTCCTCACCGCCCAGGCATCTGTGACGCTGATCGGCGGCTCGACCGTTACCCAGCCCGATGTCACCCTGACGGCAGGCGACATCGACGATAACAACGTCATCGACCAGTTCGACGCCATGACCATTGGCATGAGCTACAACCTGTCCGAACCCGCCGCGGCGGACCTGAACAACGACGGCACCATCAACGTGCTCGACCTTGAACTTCTGGCACAAAACTACCGCCTGGCCGGTCCAATCGCCTGGCAATAAACCTCTCCAACATCGCAGGGCGCACGAAACCGTGCGCCCTTGTCTCGTCTGTGGAGTCACCTAATGAAAAGATTTACTGTTGTCATCCTGACGTTGATCCTGGCATTTGCCTTTGCGGCAAATGCCAGTGCCCAATCCACCGATAGCATCTGGTTGACCACAAGCACCACTTCCTATAAAACCGGCGAAACCGTAAAGGTCACACTTAACGCCGTTTCTGCCACACCCATTCAGGGATTCACGTTCCAGGTCCGCTACGACCCTGACTGCCTGAAACCGGTCAACGCATCCAGCCCCGTTTCGGGCATGAACGGACTGCCCCTGCCCCAACTCAACGGATTGGTGGACGGTTCGTATGCAAGCACCACACCAGTGACGGTCAACGGCGCGCTGGCTGAAATACGGTTCGTCACCCTTGGAGGTTGTCGCACCAACCTGACGCTCGAGAGCGCGGCGCTTGCCATCCGCAGTGCTGAGGGGTTCGCCGCCCCGCTCGCCGGAGTGGCGATCGGTGAGACGAACGTTGCTTTGATGATCGATAAGGAGACAGCAGAGCCTCAACCCACCGAACCCGAATCCGGATCGGTGCTTCCCCTGAACCCACCACCCACCACCGGCAAGGGACTCTCCGGCTGGGTGATCGGACTGCTGGCACTCCTGGTTATCGGCGGGATCGTGTTCGGCGCGTCAAAAGTACTCCGCATTAAACCCGGAGCCGCGCCCAAAAGACAGATGGTTGCAAAGACCGCCGTCCTCCATATGAAGCACGGTCCGCAGGCGGGCAGGAGTTTTCCCCTCGGTCAGTCGCCCTGCCTGATCGGGCGCGACCCGCAGAGCGATATTTGCATCAACGACCCGCATGTCATCGGTCAACATGCCAGGATCTTTACTTCGAACAGTGTTTATTATCTGATGGACCTTGGCGGTGAAACGGTCATCAATGGCAAAACCATCAGGAAAAGTTCGGTGATCTTGAAACCGGGCGATGTGGTTCGCCTGGGAAAACGATCGCTGTTCGTATTTGGATGATCGAGCTTCCGCTTGTGGAAAGCCTGTAAAACGGAATCAGGCATCCCCGTGGAAGGAAGCGAGGAGGTACGTTCATGAAGTCTAAATTTATTCTTCGAGTCATCAGCCTGCTGGTCTTAATGGTTTCATTGTTCCCGCCGCGTCCCTATGCGGTGTATGCGGCGTCGCCCATCCCGCCAGTGGATATGTTCCAACTACCCTGGGAGCAGGGACTTTCATGGGTCTCGCTGGATGTGTTCGATAACGGATTCAAGCGCCTGCCCGACAGCCCGCACAATTATCGCAACGGCGGCGCGGTGGATTTTGCGCCGCGCAAGAATATGGTGGTGGGAGAGAATACATCCCGTTACTGGGTGACTGCCGTAGCGGCCGGAACGGTTGTTGAGACGACAGGATGCTCGTTAAAGATCGATCATGGTAACGGGTGGATATCAGACTACCAGTTCCTTGCCAATTTTCAAGTCAAATTGGGCGATACGGTATATCGCAACCAACGTCTCGCTGTGATCGCTGATGGGTTGAGAAACAGGTTCTGTCCGCCTTCGCTGGAGCCGGATATTCCACACTTGCATTTCTCGCTTCGCCCCACTACGCAGGATGTGGCTTTCGCAGGGTGGGTGGTCAATTACAACTTGCTTCTCAACCGGACCACATTCGTAAAAGGCAATGTGACCGCCAAACAATACCAGCCTCTTCTCAATGTGTTCGATGCCGTTCAGATCGTGCCGCGCGGTCCGCTGGCGTGGGATACGGCTGAAACCGGCAATGTGGATACGTATCGATATGAACGGTGGTCGCTGGCGCTCGATGCGTATACCAAATTCACATTGACCGCAACACCAAACACTGCCAATCTTGTATCGCTGGTGGTGTTGCTGGATGCCAATGGGGATGAGATCGCTCGCGGGACCGACACCCTCACCAGCACCCAGCCTGCCGGGAGTTACTTCGTCCAGGTCCAGCCGCAGGTGGCGAACGGTTTCTACAGCCTGATCGCCCACCGGGAAGATACACCCTTACCTGCAGGTCCATACGTATCCACAACGGTTATGCCGACCAGCATCGATGTGGGAGACACTGCCCAGGCTGTGGTCAGTTTGAACAATGTGCCTGCCGAGGGATATACCAGCACCGAATTCACCTGCACCTACGATACCACCCTAGCTGAAGTCAATAATATCGTTGTGGGCGGTCTCTTCGGCGAGGATGCCGTCAGCGCTGTCAACGGTCCGCAGAACGGCAGGTTCATCGTTGCCATCGCGGGCAGTAACGGGAACAGAGCCATTGCCGACGGCACTGCCTTTACCTTCGATGTCAAAGGACTGCAAGCCGGACAAGCCGCGCTCGAATGCAAGGCGCGTGTTTCCAGGGGAGATAATGTACTCACCCTTATAGAATGGATCGGCACCAACCTGACTATCGGGAGCATCCCCGCCCCCACGCCCACATCTCCGCCGGTGGATACGCCCCTGCCGCCCGCCACGCAGACTCCCATACCGGATGTCTCGCCCACGCCGACTGTCCCGGTCACATCCACATCGCCCGCGGGCAACTGGCTGACCTTCACCAACATCACGTATGGCTTCCAGTTCAACTATCCCGGAGATGGGCAGATCGTCCCCGGCGGGAATGACACTTCCACGCGCATCGATCTGCCTTTTATGCCGGGTACCAACCTGCGCGAGAAATATCTGGAGACGGTCGTTGTTGAGAAAATTAATCCATGCCGCAGTCCGCTGGCAGGCATTTCAATGGTGCAAAAATCCGAGATGGTGGTCATCAACGGCATTACCTTCCTCAAAGAGACCGGGGGAGATGCCGGGGCAGGGAATATCTATCAATGGGTTGCCTACTCCACACCCAAAGATAAAGCCTGTGTGAGTCTCCAGTTTGTCCTGCACTCGCTCAACGCGGGCAACTTCCCCACCCCGCCGCCGGTCTTCGATTACGCGGCTGAAACGGCTGTCTTTGATCAGATCGTTTCGACCTTTGTGTGGTTGAATCAAATGCCCACCGCCACTCCGACCACACCCGCACCGGTCGATACCCCGACACCTGAACCGACTTTCACCGCCACACCCTTTGAATCGCCCACACCCATGCCGGCGCTGGATGGGACGGTCACCGGAGTGGTCATTGCTTCGAAGCCTGTGATGGCTGGATTGTATGACACAGGCGGATCGCTTGTAACGTCCATCCCCGCCAACCCCGATGGCTCGTTCCTGCTCACGGCTCCTGCCGGGACCTATAGCCTGGTCGCCGTTGCGAGCGGTTTCCTCACCGCCCAGGGCAGTGTCACGCTGATCGGCGGCTCGACCATCGCCCAGCCTGCTGTCAGCCTGGCGGCAGGTGACATTGATAACAATAACGTTATCGACCAATTCGATGCCATGACGATCGGTATGGCATACAACACAACCACACCCGCCGCCGCGGACTTGAACAACGACAGGATCATCAATGTGCTCGACCTTGAGATCCTTGCCCGGAATTACCGCAAGACAGGTCCGATTCCCTGGCAATGATTGGATAAAATTCAAAACAATTGCCCGACGCTCAAGCGCGGGTAGGACGTCAATAAAGGGTGGAGTTGGATAAAAAACAAAAGAAGGAGTCGCGCGGAGCGGCTCCTTCTTTTGTTGAGGGGTTGAAAAAAGTTG
>JBFYRY010000277.1:0-5119 GCA_041302025.1 Chloroflexota bacterium
GAGATCAGCGGGAGACCGAAACACATCTATTCCATCTACAAAAAAATGACCCAGAAAGGCAAGCCGTTCGATCTTGTGCGGGATGTGCGCGCGGTGCGGCTGATCGTGCCAGATATTCCAGCCTGTTACGCCGCGCTGGGTGTCATCCACACCCACTGGCGTCCCATCCCCGGCGAGTTCGATGATTATATTGCCGCGCCCAAGGACAATTTCTACCAATCCCTGCATACCGCCGTCATCTACGACGATAAGCGCCCGCTGGAGGTGCAGATACGCACGCAGGACATGCATGATAACGCAGAGTACGGCATCGCGTCCCACTGGCGGTACAAGGAGGGCGGCAAGAGTTCGGACAAAAACTTCGAACAGCGCATTAACTGGCTCCGCAGGATGATGGAATGGCGTTCGGATGTGGATGATGCGCAGGAATTTGTGGAGGGCATGAAGACCGATGTCTTCCAGGACCGTGTCTACGTCTTCACCCCGCGCGGCGACATCATTGACCTCTCCGCCGGCTCGACTCCAATCGACTTTGCCTATCACGTCCACACGGATATCGGTCACCGTTGCCGGGGCGCGCGTATTAACGGGAAACTTGTCCCGTTGTATCAGGATCTGAAAACCGGCGACCAGGTCGAAATCCTGACGGCGAAGCGGGGCGGTCCGAGCCGCGACTGGTTGAATCCGAATCTGGGACTCGTCAAAACACAGCGGGCACGAGGCAAGATCAAAGCCTGGTTCAAGAAGCAGGAGGATGAACAGAACCTGGCGCAGGGACGCGCCGCCCTAGAACGCGAATTGCAGAGGCTCGGCATCTCCGACACGAACTTCGAAAAAATGGCGCGCGAACTGGGATTCAAAGCGCCCGATGAAATGTTCATCGCGCTGGGTTGCGGCGATCTTTCCATCAACAAGATCATCAAGGATATCTCTGAAACCACCGAAGCCGCCGACATCCTCGAGATCACAGCGTCGACACACGACCAAAAAATTTCGACCGATGCCGTGACCGTGGTGGGCTTGAAGGGTTTGCTCTCCACCATGGCGCGTTGTTGCAATCCCATGCCCGGAGACCAGATCGTCGGCTACATCACCCGCGGACGCGGCGCCACCATTCACCGCCAGGATTGCCCGAACATCCTGCACCGAAAAGACCGGGAGCGATTCCTGCAAGTGGGATGGGGAACTGCCGAACGTACTTTCCCGGTCCCGATCTCGATCAAGGCATACGACCGTCAGGGCTTGATGGGCGACATTTCGAACCTGCTCACGAACGAGGGGGTGAATATCGCCGATGTCGCCGTAAATGTCAAACAGGCGCATGCAGATCTTAAATTGGTCGTGGAAGTGCGCGATCTCGCCCACCTCAGCCGCGTGCTCACCCGCATCGAGAGCCTGCCAAATGTGCTTGAGGCGCAACGGACAAGACCGGGGTGAGACGATTTACGATTTCAGATTTACGATTTTTTGATTGATGATTGAGGCAACATGGCTTTACTGAGTGTTCAACAGGCGCGGGAACGAATCCTATCCCAGCTTCACCCCGTTACAACTGAAACCATAAAACTTGAAGCCTGTGCCAACCGTGTGCTGGCAATGGATGTCGTCGCATCGGACGACCTGCCATCGTTCGACAACTCATCGATGGATGGGTTTGCTGTCCGTGCGACGGATGTGACGGACGCTTCGCCGCGAAGCCTGCGCGTGGTCGCCGATATCCCAGCCGGAACATCGCCGGTAGTTTCCCTTGCGCCCGGTCAAGCCGCGCGTATCATGACCGGCGCACAGATCCCAAACGGCGCAGATGCCGTCGTCCCTGTGGAGGATACCGACTTTGATAACCGCGACGCGGGCTCCTCCCCACCGGAGATTGTCCAAATCCTACAGCCTGCAAAAACCGGAAGCAACATTCGCCTGCGCGGTACCGATATTCGCGCGGGGGAGACGGTGCTGGTAAAAGGAAATCGTCTCAAATCACAAGATCTTGGTCTGCTGGCGATGCTCGGCATGGCGAGTGTGACCGTCCATCGCACCCCCCGTGTCGCCCTGCTCTCCTCCGGCGACGAACTGATCAGCGCAGACAAGACTCTCGAACCCGGCAAGATCCGCGATTCGAACTCGTACGTGCTCGCCGCGTTGATCGAATCCGCACATGCAGAAGTGATCCGGCTTGGGGTTGCGAAGGACAACCAGGATTCTGTCATAGCATTGTTCGAGCAGGCGGTCAGGCAAAATGTGGATTTGATCCTTTCCTCAGCCGGGGTCAGCGTGGGAGCATTCGACTTCATCAAGGCAGTAGTCGAGGCGAACGGCAGGATGGATTTCTGGCGCGTGAACATGCGTCCCGGTAAACCGCTGGCATTCGGGGAATATCGCGGGATCCCGTTCATCGGCTTGCCGGGGAACCCCGTCTCGGCGTTCGTGGGATTCGAGGTGTTCGTACGTCCAGCGTTGGGGCGGCTGGGCGGCTTATTAAACGGAAGCAGGCAGATGGTCCGCGTGAGAAGCGGGGATGAGATCGAATCCGATGGTCGTGAAAGTTACCTGCGCGCCATCATCCATGAAGAAAACGGACTCCTCGTTGCCCATTTGACAGGTCACCAAGGCTCGGGCAACTTGCGGTCACTAGTACAAGCAAACGCTTTACTTATTATTCCCGCTGGTGTAAAATGCGTGCCTGCTGGTCAGGAAGTAAATGCCTGGTTGCTCTGAGGAGACATGGATAAACGGCTTTCACAACTCACAATTGCGCTGACGATCATCGGTCTGCTCGTTTCGATATACATGACCATCTACAAACTCTTTCCCGATAGCAACATGTGCATCGGCTCGGGGGGCTGTGAAAGCGTGAATTCCAGCCGCTATTCGGAAGTGAGCGGCATCCCGGTGGCGATATTCGGCATTGGCGGATATGTCGCCATCCTGGCGGTACTGCTTCTTGAAAAAAGAAACAGATTCATCAAAGAAAACGGCTCGATGTTATTCTTCGGGCTGTCCATCACCGGGTTTCTTTTTACCGTCTGGCTGATCTATGTGGAGATCGCACTGCTCAAAGCGCTTTGTCCGTTTTGCCTCACATCGCAGGTTGCGATGACGGTCATTTTCATTCTTTCCGTCATCCGCCTGATACGACAACCCTAATCTCAGGAGGAATGAATGCCCCGCATCAAGTGTCATTACATGGATTGTGTGTTCATCGATGAAGGATTATGCAGTGCCGCCGCGGTGGAAATCGACCCGGATACCGGGTGTGCCACCTACTCTCCCAGCGATGAGGCCGCCAAAGAAGATGAATGGAACGCCGAGGAAGAAGGGGATGAATGGGAAGAGGAAGATACGGAAGAAGACGATGATGAATGGCTGGACGATGAAGAGGACGAGTTTTAGCGCATCTCTCTACGCCGGAAATTGATGCCCTTATGCAGGGGCGGAGTTCACCCTCCGCCCCTGCATGTTTAAGCACAAACCCGATCAGGAATGATCCGCTCCGCAGTAGTTTACAAAAGCATGAGGCACCCACTCCGAACCGCATAAAATAAGAGAGGAAGGGGCTGCAGATGTGCAAGCAAGGAAGGTTGAACTGCGCCTTTCGGCTCGGTATTGTTTTAACGAGTTGGTTACAACCCTATTGACTCCGCCCACTCAACTTCCTATAATGGGATAAACCCTGTCGGGTTCAACCCATTCATCAGAGGAGGCATGTATGTTGAAAGGCAAGTTCTTTGCGATTGCGATAGTGTTCGTGTTGGTCTTTGCCGCACTGGCTGGCACATCCAGCGCAAGTGCCGCTCCGAAGAGCGCCCTGTCTGTCACGCTCTCCATCGAAAAATCGGATTTCTCCGCTTCAGAAGCCGTGCTGGTCAATGTGACGGTCAGCAATACCGGGAAGAATCCGGTGAAGGTGTTGAAGTGGTTCACGCCCGTTGAAGATGTGGAGGAATCGCTCTTCAAGGTCACGCGTGACGGCGCAGATGTTGGTTACACCGGCGCCATCTACAAACGCCTTGCCCCCACCGGCAACGATTATTTGAACCTGAAACCGGGCGAAAGCTTCACCCGCACCGTGGACCTGGGTCAGTATTACGATCTCGCAGAAACGGGCGCGTATGAAGTGGAATATAACTACGAGACCACCGCCCTGGCTTCCAACAAAGTGCAGATCAGCGTGGAAGGGCGCACCGTCGAGCCGTTGGCGATCGTCCCCGATGCAGTAACCGGCACCACCGCCTATAACAAGTGCACCACCACCCAGCAGACCACGCTTGTTTCTGCGCGCACACAAGCCAGCACCTACTCCACAGACTCCCTTTCCTACCTGAACGCAGGGAAGACCGGCTTGCGCTATACCACCTGGTTCGGCGTGTATGATGTCACGCGCTACAGCACGGTTGAGACTCACTTCTCAGCCATCAGCAGTGCGATGGACACAGCTCCAGTGACTTTCGATTGTAGTTGTAAGAAGAAGAACGTTTACGCTTACGTGTACGCCAACCAACCCTACAAGATCTATCTTTGCGGTGTCTTTTGGACTGCCCCGTTGACCGGCACCGACTCGAAGGCAGGCACGCTCATCCATGAAATGAGCCACTTCACGGTCGTGGCGGGAACAACCGATTATGTCTACGGACAAACTGGGGCAAAGAGTCTGGCCATCACCAATCCCAGCCAGGCGATCATGAACGCCGATAACCACGAGTACTTTGCAGAGAATACACCGGCATTGCCATAGCAATAGAATTCATAAAGAACTCCGGGATTTTGCTTCGCAAAATCCCGGAGTTCTGCTTTATAGAAGTCCTTTTACCATAAGTTACATGGTAGGATTGGGCAACACCATATCCCAAAGAGGGCTTATGACTCCCAGATCACTCCTCCATCGCTTCATTGCGCTGTTTCTTCTCCTGATGCTCCTCCCCGCCTGCTCTCCCACGGACAGCGGGACTCCCTCCCCCACGCAGACGCCGATCCCCGCTACGCCAACACAAACCGAGACCGCCACCCCATCCTCCACAGACACGCCCACTGCCACCCCAACTCCAACGGATAAACCCTCATACCTGTCGCAGTTAGCACCGTGGAAAGAGGGCATGGGAGACAGCCGGGATAATTTCCCGATGGT
>JBFYRY010000051.1:0-21039 GCA_041302025.1 Chloroflexota bacterium
TGCCGCGTGGCTATCATACGGTTGTCAGTGCACCTGGGTATACGACCTATTATTTGTGGTTCCTGGCTGGCAATCAACGTGTTCAAGGCGCGGTGGATGATCCACAATTGGGTTGGGTTAGCCGCACGGTGGCGATGTTGAAGGAACTCGGACATTAGTTTTTTAATCGCTAAGCGCGCGACACTTGCATCGCACGCAAGTGCAGGTGAGATCGCAAAGATTTTTAAAAGGTTTTCTTGGCGTTCTTCGCGGTAAGGATAAAGGTGTATCTATGATTTTCGACTTATTCAAACTCGATGGAAAAGTAGCGCTCGTCACTGGCGCAGGTCAGGGACTGGGTCAGGGCATGGCACTTGCGCTCGCCGAAGCAGGCGCGGATATTGTCGGACTCGACCGCGGCGTCAGTGAAGCCACAGGCGAAGCCGTCCGCGCATTGGGACGCAACTACATGCAGGTGATATGCGACCTGCGCTCCGCCAGCGTGGATGAACTCAACCAGATCGTCTCACAAGTTGTGACCGAGATGGGTCATCTCGACATTCTGGTCAACAACGCGGGCATCATCCGCCGCGCGCCCGCGCTCGAATTTACCGAAGCCGATTGGGATGACGTCCTGCACATCAACCTGAAAGCCGCCTTCTTTTTCTCGCAAGCCGCGGCGCGTGTCATGGTTCCGCAGGGGAGCGGCAAGATCATCAACATTGCATCCATGCTTTCGTTTCAGGGCGGCATCATCGTGCCGTCATACACTGCCGCCAAAAGCGGCATCGCGGGCATCACGCGCGCGCTCGCCAATGAATGGGCAAAGAGCGGAGTCAACGTCAATGCCATCGCGCCTGGTTACATGGCGACCGACAACACCGCTGCCTTGCGCGCCAACCCCGACCGCGCTCCCGCCATCCTCGACCGCATCCCTGCGGGACGATGGGGCACGCCCGATGACCTCAAGGGTGCCGTGATCTTTCTCGCTTCATCTGCATCCAATTACCTCAACGGTGCAATCATCCCCGTTGACGGTGGCTGGCTCACACGCTGACATGAATCCCAACCGCTTCTTCTCTCCCGACCCTGCCACGCGCACCCTCGCCCGCGATCTTTATCAAACTGTCGCGGCACTGCCCATCGTCTCGCCGCACGGACACGTTGACCCGCGCCTGTTCGCTGACCCAAACGCAACCTTCGGCACGCCCGCCGACCTCTTCATCATCCCCGACCATTACGTCACGCGCATGTTGTACTCGCAGGGCATTCCGTTGGAGACCTTGCTACCCTCTCCCAGTGGGAGAGGGGTTGGGGGTGAGGGCGGCGACCATCGCAAGGTTTGGAAACTCTTCTGCGAAAACTTCCACCTTTTCCGCGGAACTCCCAGCGGGATCTGGTTGGCGCATGAACTGAGCGAGGTTTTTGGAGTGGATGAAAAACCATCCGCTTCAAACGCCGACCGATTGTTTGATTCTGTTTCTGACAAATTATCCTCCCCCGATTTTTCTCCGCGCAGCCTCTTCGAGCGATTCAATATCGAAGTCCTCTGCACCACAGACGCGGCGACGGACACGCTCGAACATCATCAAACCATTCGTCAAAGCGGCTGGAGCGGACGCATCCTCCCCACCTTCCGCCCTGACGGTGTGGTCAATTTCGATGCGCCGAATTGGAAAGCGAACATTGCCAAACTCAGCGAAGTCAGCGGCATTGACGTGACGGATTACAAATCCTTCATCCAGGCATTGGAACAGCGCCGCGAATTTTTCAAATCCATGGGCACAAAGGCAACCGATCACGCCGCATTGACACCCAATACTGCGGAACTGACTTCCTCTGAAGCAGATATTATCTTCCAACGGGCACTCAAAGGGGAATCCAAGCCCAGTGATGCAACACAATTCACCGCCCACATGCTGATGGAAATGGCACGCATGAGCATTGACGATGGACTCGTCATGCAATTGCATCCTGGCTCGCTCCGCAACCACAACGATATCGTCTTCCAAAAATTTGGCTTGGACAAAGGCGCCGATATTCCCGTCCAGACCGAATACACGCGCAACCTGCTTCCCTTGCTGAATAAATACGGCAATGACCCGCGTCTCACGCTGATTCTCTTCACGCTCGATGAAACTACCTACTCTCGTGAACTTGCTACACTGGCAGGTCACTACCCCGCGCTCAAACTTGGTCCGCCCTGGTGGTTCCACGACAGCCTGAACGGCATGGCGCGTTACTTCGATCAGGTCATGGAGACGGCAGGCATCTACAACACCGCAGGCTTCAACGACGACACGCGCGCCTTCTGCTCCATCCCCGCGCGACACGATGTCTGGCGACGGGCGTCTGCCAATTGGCTGGCGGGGTTGGTCGTGCGTCACATTGTGGATGCGAAGGATGCAAACGAAATGATTCAAGAATTGGCGGTCAAACTCGCCAAACGCGCATATTCACTTTAGAGCGAGTGTAAAGGTCGCCCTACTGATCACTGATTACTTTTCACTGGAAACTAACATGCTCACACCTCTCTCCCTCACCCCCTCCTTCGGCTTCGGCGACCGCCTTGGACTCGCCACGCCTGGTCACATTGCGTCGGTCAAAGGCACAAAGTTCGCGCCGATCTTTGCACAGCAATCTGTGCGGGAAAACACGCGCACGGGACGTACCCTGCAACAAGTTATGGATGACGCCAAACGTGCCGTGGATGCCGCGAAATGGGATGCTCCCTGGGGCGCGGATGCCGATCACCTGAAGTCCGTTGACGAACTGCAACCGTTTGTCGAAGCAGGTTATACCTTCTTCACTGTTGACCCTGGCGAACATGTGGACAACGCCGCTGACACTGATTCCGCTGAAGTGTTGAAACAAAAGGTCGCGGCGTTTAACTGGGATGAACTGTCAGCGTTGTACCTGTCTGGTAACGGCGGGCAGGTATGGGGTCGGTTTGACGCGGAGTCATTGATGCGGGCAACCATCAAGTATGGCAAAGCCATCCAGCATGTGATCACGATGTTCAGGCGTCTTTCTGACCTAAAAGATAAATTCGATTTTGAGATGTCGGTGGATGAGACCGACGCTCCGACAACGCCGCTGGAACATTTCTTCATCGCCAGTGAGTTGATACGGGCAGGCGTAAAGTTTACCTCACTGGCGCCGCGCTTCATTGGCAGTTTTGAGAAGGGGGTGGATTACATCGGCGATCTGGATGCGTTGGACGTTGAATTGTCAAAGCATGCGGCAGTGACTGCGTATTTTGGAACGTATAAGTTGAGCCTGCATTCGGGGTCGGACAAACTCAGCGTCTACCCACTGTTGGCAAAACATTGGGGTGAACGCATCCATGTAAAAACAGCGGGAACGAGTTATCTCGAAGCGCTGCGCGTGCTTGCGAAACATGAGCCTGATCTGTTTACGAAGATTTATGCGCTGGGGTGTGAACGATATGAAACAGATAAAAAGACGTATCATGTCTCGGCGGAGTTGAGCAAACTGCCAAAAACTGATGACCTGCCTTCACTGCTCGATGATTTCCATGCCCGCGAAGTTCTGCACGTGACATTTGGTTCGGCGCTGATGCAGTTTGGTTCGGAAATCAGATCGTCGTTGGTAAAGTACACAGATGCCTATTGCGCGGACTTGAAAGCGCATTTTGACAAACATCTATCTTTATTAAAGTAACGTCGTGGACGCGGAGGAGGTGGCGGAAAATATATCATGGTCGATGAAAGTGTGATTTGTAAAAATAAAAAGGAGTGAATGTCATGCAAACCAAAAAGTTGATTTTCACATTGATCCTTTTGCTTGCCATCCTCAGCATGAATATGCCTGTGATGGCGGCGGAAAGTGATCTTGGGCGGGAGGTGCTCCCGCCCAATGACGGCTGGGCTTCGTTTGGCGCCGGCACAACAGGCGGATCCCTGGCTGTGGATTCCCAGGTGTATGTTGTCACCAACCGCGCCGAATTGATTGCCGCGTTGAATAATGGTGCGTCCTCATCCACATCGCCTTCGAACCCATCCAACGAGCCAAAGATCATCTACGTGGACGGTGTGATCGACATGAACGTGGATGATAACAACCAGCCGCTGACCTGCGAAGATTATTATCGCGATGGGTTCACGATGGAGGCTTTTCTTGCAGCCTACGACCCCGCAGTGTGGGGCAGGGTTGCGCCGAGTGGACCACTGGAATCTGCTCGCTTAACTTCACGCGCCGCACAGGAAGCGCGAGTCAGGGTCCGCCTCGGCTCCAACACCACCATCGTTGGGGTGGACAAGCATGCCACGATCCGCGGTGGGTGGCTTGATATTCGCGGCACGGCAAGCGCCAATCGCACCAACATCATCATCCGCAACCTGATCTTCGAGGACTCCTACGATTGCTTCCCACAGTGGTCACCCACGGACGGCGCACTTGGCTCGTGGAACGCGCTGTATGACGCGGTCTCCCTGCGCGATTCGAACCACGTCTGGATCGATCACAACATCTTCAGAGATCGCACCACAACTGATGACACCCTGCCGAATTATTTCGGTGTGCTGTTTCAGGCGCATGACGGGCTTTTGGATATCACCAACGGCTCCAACTACGTGACCGTCTCCTGGAACCGCTTCGAGAACCACGACAAGGTCATGCTCATCGGGTCTTCGGATAGCGGTTCCACTGCAAACGCTGATCGCGGCAAGTTGAACGTGACCCTGCATCACAACCTGTTTGAGGACGTCGGTCAACGCGCCGCGCGCGTCCGCTTTGGGAAGGTGCACATCTACAACAACTTCTACAAGATCAGCAATCCCGAGAATTACGTATACACTTGGGGCGACGGCATTGAGTCCGCTGTGTATGCCGAGAACAATTTCTTCTGGGTCAATCCCAGCACGGGCATCACCGCAGATATGTTCATCGAAGTCCTAAAAGGCACAGCCATTTACGAATCGGGGACGATGTTGCACGCGCCATCGCAATCGGGCAAGCACGAGATTTCGGCGCTTGAGGCATACAATAACGCCAACGACCCCGACCTTTTGGATTTCGTCAACTGGGCGCCAACTCTCTTTGTGGATTTCATGGAAACCCAGGATGTTCGTCCCGCTGTCGAATCTGGCGCAGGAACCTTCAACTGGTAACACCCTCATTCGTTTGAATGTGAAATAAAGTAAACTGGGTGAGGCGGAATGAGTCACAATTCATCCGCTTCACCCATCCTATTGAAATGGTAACAATGAATCTGGAAGAACTTAAATCACTTTACGATTTTTCCGACCGCACGGTACTTGTCACGGGCGGGGCGGGTGTGCTGGGCAGTGAGATCGCCTGTGCCCTTGTTGGGCTAAACGCCAATGTCGTGTTGCTTGACCGCGACCTGGAACTCGCCGAAAAAGCCATCGAGCGTTTCCCCAAAGTGGTCAAAGGACGTGGCGTGCGCATCTTTGGTAATGTGCTCAAACCTGAAACACTACAACAGGCGAATGAAACCGTCACAGCCGAATTTGGCGCGGTGGATATTCTCATTAATGCGGCGGGCGGCAATCATCCTTCCGCAACCACCAAGCCTGACCTGTCCTTTTTTGACCTGCCGCTGGATGCGCTTCGTCACGTTGGCGACTTGAATTTGCTCGGCACGATTTTACCGTGTCAGGTGTTCGGGCGCGGCATGGCGGAACGCGGCGAAGGTGTGATCCTCAATGTCTCTTCGATGAACGCTTTTCGCCCGCTCACGCGCATCCCTGCATATTCGGCGGCGAAGGCAGCGATCAACAATTTCACGCAATGGCTGGCTGTTCACATGGCGCAGAATTATTCGCCGCGGATTCGTGTCAACGCGATCGCGCCTGGATTTTTCTTGACGGAACAGAATCGATTCCTGCTTATGGATAAGGACACTGGCGAACTGACGGCGCGTGGTCAATCGATCCTTGCTCATACCCCGATGAACCGCTTCGGGACTCCCGATGACCTGCTCGGTGCGACGATGTGGCTGATCTCCCCTGCATCCGCTTTTGTGACGGGGGCGGTGATTCCGATCGATGGCGGGTTCTCGGCGTTTAGCGGCGTGTAAAGCGGATTATGGAAACGGATAGCGGATGATTCAGACTCAAGCAACAGCCTCACTTGGACAACTCCTTACGGATGATGAAATACTCAATACGCTTGGCGTGCTGGAGGGTCAATTCAATGGTCAACGTGTGTTGGTTTTGATTCCAGACCATACGCGCTCATTGCCATTGCCATTTTTGTTTCGTGCGTTAGTGAGTGTATTGCACGATGTGAAGCAACTTGACTTCATGGTTGCGTTGGGTACACATCCGCCGCTGAGCGATGAGAGTTTGAATAAGCTCGTTGGAATTACAGCAGAGGAACGGAACACACACGCTACAGTTGGTTTACTCAACCATGCATGGGATACGCCATCGTCTTTGACATCACTTGGCATAATTGAACAGGATGAAATCAAGCAGATTGCTGGAACCAATTGGCATTCGTCCCTGCCCAACGCAGTGGATATTCGCATCAACAAAGCCGTGTTGGAATATGACCATGTCATCATTCTGGGTCCGACGTTTCCGCATGAGGTGGTGGGATTTTCAGGCGGGGCGAAGTATCTCTTCCCTGGTATCTCTGGCGCGGACATGATCAACGCCACGCACTGGCTGGGCGCGCTGGCTGGCGTTGTCGGGACGATTGGAATTAAAGATACACCTGTCCGCGCGATGATCCATGCGGCGGCGAGTCGGTTGCGGACGCCTGTCACGTTGGTGGCGTTGGTAGTGGAAGGTCACGGGTTGAGCGGGCTATTCGTTGGCGACCATTTGTCGGCTTGGAATGAAGCGGCGGAGATGTCCGCAGAACGTCATATCAAATGGTGTGAGCATCCATTTCAAAGAGTCCTGTCGTGTGCGCCTCCGATGTATGATGAGTTGTGGACGGGCGCAAAGGCGATGTATAAGTTGGAGCCTGCGGTGGCGGTGGGCGGGGAAGTGGTGATCTACGCGCCGCACTTGGATGTGGTCAGCCATGTGCATGGAAAATATATTTATGAAGTCGGGTATCACATCCTGCCGTATTTGTTGAGCGATTGGGAACGGTTCAAGAATGTTCCGCTCGGTGTGCTGGCGCATTCTACGCATGTGCGCGGTTCGGGTGTGATGGAAAGCGGAATCGAAAAGCCGAACGTGCACGTGACACTTGCAAGTAAAATTTCGGCGGAGGATTGCGCTCGGTTGAATTTGGGTTATCTCAACCCTGCGAAAGTGAACGTGGATGAGTGGAAGAATCGTGAGGACGAAGGCATTTTGTATGTGCCGAAGGCAGGCGAAATTTTGTATCGGTTAAAAACAAGATGACAAAAATCGGATCATTTCTTGCAGGGCAAGGCAAGGGGTTGTCCCTGTTGCTGACGATGTTGGTCGGGGCGTTCGTGCCGCAGGCGCATGTGCTTTCATCTTTGATCCAATACCTTTTGATGGCGATGTTGTTCTTTGCGTTTCTGGATATCGAATTCAAGCCGCAGTCGTTTCAGAAAAGTGTGCTGTGGGTTTTGCTGGCAAATGTGACTGTGGCGTTCGTCGTGTACGCTGTACTTATGCCATTCGATCTGACGCTCGCGCTTGCCGCGTTTATGACAGGCATTGCTCCGACCGCCATTGCCGCCCCAGTGATCATCGGTTTTATCGAACGCGAAGTGGAATATGCGGTCACATCGGTCGTGCTGACCAATATCACAAGCGCGCTCATTGTCCCGCTGGCGTTGCCGTCGTTGCTTGGCGCAGAGATTCAAATCTCGGTTTGGGAAGTGCTTCAACCCGTATTGATTGTCATGTTCGTGCCGTTGATTCTCTCGCGGTTTGTGAAGTTTCTCCCTGATAGCGTACTGGCTCTCACGCGTAAAGGGAAAACTTTTTCATTTCCCATCTGGCTGGTCAATCTATTTATTGTCAGCGCCAAGGCGTCCGATTTTCTGCGCAACGACAACACCGACTCGATTTCCACGCTTGCAATTATCGCTGTTGTTTCGCTTATTATTTGCATCATCAACTTTGGCGTTGGCGCACTGCTCGGCGGTCGCAGTCACTGGCAGGAGGCAAGTCAATCGCTGGGACAAAAGAATCTTTCGTTCGTCATCTGGATCGCGCTAACCTTTATCAATCCGCTTGTGGCGATGGGTCCGATGTTCTACATTATCTATCATCATCTTTATAACTCGTGGTCTATTTATCAATTCGAAAAAAGACGCGTCCGCGTTTGAAAAACATCGTTCTTTTGTACACGGATACTTCGACAGGCTCAGCACAAGTTTCACAGAACACACGGAAAAAGGCAATTTTTTTAAAAGCTCTTTTCCGTGAAACTCAGTGACATCCGTGGCGTCCGTGTAGAAAAAGAAATTAAGAAACAATCTCTTAGGAGGATTTTATGGACAAAGCAAACTTCGGTTTTATGGGGTTGGGGGTAATGGGTCATATGCTGGCGCTCAACATGGAGCGCAATGGATTCCATGTAGCAGGCTATGACCTGGATGCTGAAAAGGTCAAGGCGTTCAGTACGAAGTATCCAGGCAAGAATCTGATCGGGTGCAATACGCTGGAGGAGTTTCTCGCCGCGCTGGAACGTCCGCGCAGGATCATGATGATGGTTCCCGCTGGCAAGGCGGTGGATACGGCAATTGCCAGCATCAGCGGCGCGCTCGAGCCTGGCGATCTGCTCATCGACGGCGGCAATACTTTTTTTCAAGACACCGAGCGTCGTTCAAAGGAATTGGAAGCCAAGGGCATCGTCTACATTGGCACGGGCGTCAGCGGCGGAGAGCAGGGCGCGTTGTGGGGTCCCGCCATCATGCCGGGCGGACAGGATCAGGCTTGGGCGTTGGTCAAGCCCATTTTCGAGGCGATCAGCGCCAAGGTCGGGGATGAAGCGTGTGTCAGTCATATCGGTCCGCGCGGGGCGGGGCATTACGTCAAGATGGTGCATAACGGCATCGAGTACGGCGACATGCAGTTGATCGCCGAGGCGTATGACATCCTGCATCGTGGGCTTGGGCTGGGCAATGCCGAACTGCATGAAGTCTTTGCGGAGTGGAATCGCGGCGAACTTGAGTCGTATCTGATCGAGATCACGGCGGACATTTTTTCGAAGACGGATGCGGAGACGGGCGCAGCGGTGGTGGATTTGATCCTGGACGAGGCAGCGCAGAAGGGCACTGGGAAGTGGACGAGTCAAAACGCCCTTGATCTTGGCGCGCCGACCCCGACCATTAACGCCGCTGTGGAAAGCCGCATCGTCTCGGCTTATAAAGAGGAACGTGTTGCGGCATCAAATGTGTTGACGGGACCCGAGCCGATGCTCCGACCCTCCCTTCGGTCATCAGCACAAGAGATCTCTGGCGACGCGCAAGATGTTATCGGACTGGTGCGGGATGCGTTGTACGCGGCGAAGATCTGTTCGTACGCGCAGGGATTTGCACTCATGCGGATGGCGGGCAAGGAGTATGACTACAACCTGAACTTCGGCGAGATCGCCCGCATCTGGCGCGGCGGATGCATTATCCGTGCGCGTTTCCTGAACGACATTCGGGATGCGTTCATGCGCAACCCCGACCTGCCCAACTTGATGATCGACCCTGAGTTTGCAAAAGCGATGAACGCGCGGCAGTCTGCGTTGCGGAAGGTAGTGGCGATGGCGGCGGAGAGTGGGATCCCTGCGCTGGCGTTCAGCTCGGCGCTGGCGTATTTCGACGCGTATCGCAGTGCACGCCTGCCCGCCAATTTGACCCAAGCCCAGCGTGATTATTTCGGCGCACATACTTATCGGCGTGTGGACCGCGAAGGCACGTTCCATACGGAGTGGCAATAATCATTCGTCATTGCGAGGGTTGAGACGCGACAGCGTCGAAACCCCGAAGCAATCTCCTTCACTGTGTTGGGGATTGCTTTGCCGGGCTTCGCCCTCCTCGCAATGACGGAAGGAGACTACTATGAAATACGGACTCAATATCAAGCCTGAAGGCGCGTTGGATTTTCTGTCTCTGGGCGCGCTGGTGCATCGCCTTGACCCGGGCATCATCCCGTTCCACAAGGCGACCGAGTGCGCGATCCACGTCAGCGGCGGGGAGTTCAACTGCGCCGCGAATCTGGCGGACTGCTTCCGCTTGAACACGGGCATTGCCACTGCCATGGTGGATTACCCCATTGGTGATTTGATCGCTGAGCGCGTGCGGGCAATGGGCGTCAAGCCATTCTACAAACAATTCAAACATAATGGAGTCAACGGTCCGAACATGGCGACGGTTTACAGCGACCATGGTTATGGCGTGCGTGCCCCCGTGGTGTTTTATAACCGCTCGAACGAAGCTGGCGCCATGCTCAAGCCTGGAGATTTCGATTGGGGATCCATCTTCGGCGCAGGTGTGCGCTGGTTCCACAGTGGAGGTATCTTCGCGGCGCTGTCCGAGACGACGGGCGAACTCATCATCGAAGCAATGAAAGCCGCCAAAGCCTCCGGCGCGGTCACATCCTTTGATTTGAATTATCGCGCCAAGTTATGGAACATCTGGGGCGGACAGGAAAAAGCCGTTTCAGTCTTGAAGCGCATCGTTGAGAACGTGGACGTGCTGGTCGGCAACGAAGAGGATTTGCAACTTGGTTTGGGTATTCCAGGTCCCGAAGTAAAAGCCAAATCGAAACTGGATCCAAGCACCTTCTTCGGAATGATCGATCAAGTCGTGGAGAAATATCCCAAAGTCAAGATCGTCGCCACGACGCTGCGCGAAGTCCACTCGACGAATCATCACAGTTGGGGAGCGGTCGCATGGATCGATGGCAAGACCTACGTCTCCCCCACTTGCGAGTTGAACATCCATGACCGCGTCGGCGGCGGCGATGGTTTCGCCTCGGGCTTTTTCTACGGTCTGCTGACGGGCGAACCCGAACAGGAAGCTGTCAACCTGGGCTGGGCACATGGCGCATTGCTGACAACCTTCCCCGGCGATACCACCATGGCAACCGTGGATCAGGTCCACGCGTTTGCGAAGGGTGGGTCGGCGAGGATACAACGGTAAGGCATATGCAAATCTGTGAGAGCGCACAGATTGGAACCATGAAATTCCCAGACCCGACTGTACCGTTATTTATTTGGTGGGGTCCTGTTTATAAGGGCATGATTTTCCCGCAGTCTTGGTCAGGAACTATTTGGGATACAGCCAACCGTCTTGTCTATATCCCACTCTCGATCCAGTAACTAAAGTTCGATGATTTTCTTTTGAATTGCGTATTTTATAAGGTCACCCCGATCATGCAAGTCAAGTTTTTGCATCAGGCTGGTACGATGAGACTGCACGGTTTTCACTGAAAGATTCAAGAGCTCTGCAATTTCGCGGCTGGTCTTGCCTTCTGCGATCAACTGCAACACCTCCCGCTCACGTGAGGAAAGCACGTTTGAGTCATCGTCCGCTTTGTGAATATCATGATTGAGGTAATCTTCCAGCAGCAGTCGGGTGATCGCCGGTGAAAGCACCGCCTCGCCCCGATAGACTGCACGGATCGCAGACACCAACTCATTGGCCGCCGCACGTTTGATGATATAGCCGGAGGCTCCCACTTCAAGCATCTCCCGAAAATATTCCTCATGGTCATACATCGTGAGAACCAGGATCTTGACCTCAGGATGTTCACGTTTGATCTGGCGGGTCGCTTCCAGCCCATTGAGCAGCGGCATGGCAATATCCATGAGGACAACGTTCGGTTTTAATTGATTTACAAGCCTTACCGCTTCACGACCATCTTCAGCCTCCCCCACGACAATAATATCCTGCTCATCTTCAAGCAATGCCCTAATTCCATTCCGAAGCAAGGTATGATCGTCTGCAAGCAGAATACGGATCCTGGATGTCATGGCTACACACTGCTTTCCTCAAAATTTTGTTTTTCGAAGGCTTCTTCTTTGATCAATTCTTCAGTGGGCAATGGAATGAAAACACTCACACATGAACCGTGTCCAAGGGCAGACTCAACCTTCACCCTGCCGCCCACCAGGGAGACACGTTCTTTTATTCCAAGCAGGCCGAGTTGTTTTTTGGATACAGCCTCTCCAGATGTTCTTTCCACGTCAAAGCCCTGCCCATCATCCTGCACCTCGATGCTGACAAGTCCCTGCTCCGACCGGAGACGTACGGACACATTCTTTGCACCCGCGTGGTTAATGATGTTATTCACCGCTTCCTGCGTGACCCTAAAAAGGGTTGTTTCCAAATGAGGCGGCAACCGCATAACGTCAGTATCCATTTCGAAATCAACTGTGATGCCCGCCTCCTCCAGGTTGGAACGTGCGAACCAGCGGATCGCAGGAATCAATCCAAGATCATCCAAAATGGAGGGGCGCAGATCCCAAATGATCTTCCGCAGATCATCCAGGAGGCGGGTTAACAACTTGCGCACATCTGCCACATGCTTTTTCAGCTCGGGCAAGTTAGAGGGGATCAGGTTTTCGAGCCGTTCGACATGAATGATCAACATGGAAATGGATTGGGCGGTATCGTCATGCAATCCGCGTGCGATCCGGATCCTTTCCTCTTCCTGGGCGTTAATAGCCCGCTCCGAGATCGCCTGTAACTGGCTGGTACGGTTGGACAGGCGCAAGAGCATTGAATCGAGTGCCGTGATCAGATGATGAAGATCCGGGTCCTGGTATTTTTTCAACGAATCCGGTATGTGGGTTTGCCCCTCATCCACCCGCTCGAGTATATTGCCGAGTTCACGCAAGGGGAGAAGCGCAGTTCGAATAATCCAATAATTGACGACCAGGGTGATCAGAATACCGAAAAACGAAAACAGCAGGATCAGCCTGACATTCCCCAGCAGGGTCAATTGGCGTGTAAAAATCGTCCCTGCAATTGCGCCAAAAATGATAATGAAAGAGTTACCGATCAGTACGCGGTTGAATATCGAGATTCGGCGCATCCATGTTCGAAAACGTGCACGGAGACCGTGAACCTGATTCATCAAACTCATCATAGCATAAGCACACCGGGGACACAAGCATCTTCAAAAGTAGGGTCTGCTTTCTTCCTGAGATAGGGTCTATACGGGGGAATTTTCAGGTAATTGTTGGATGTCATTTGCATTACATGGGCGTACTGTAGTAATGGAAGTCAATGACCGAATTTGCATTTAAGGAGAATCAACAATGCAGGAACAACTTTCTTTTGATGCCCTAATGCCGCCCGAAATGGCAGGCAAAGCCGAGAATGTGGGTGTTAATAAGACTAAATTAAATTCGTTCCGGATGTTTGCACTGGCAGTACTCGCCGGTGCATTTATTGCCATGGGCGCCATCTTTTCCACCACGGCAACCACCGGAGGAAGCGCCCTGCCATTTGGTGTCACGCGAGTGCTGGGAGGCATCACTTTCAGCCTCGGCCTGATCCTGGTTGTTATTGCCGGCGCCGAATTGTTTACAGGCAACAACCTCATCGTCATGGCCTGGGCCAGTCATAAAGTATCCACCGGGCAGTTGATCCGCAACTGGATCATCGTGTATTTGGGCAACTTCGTCGGCTCGATACTCACGGCGTATATGATGTTCCTTTCAAAGCAATATGAATTCAGCAATGGCGCACTGGGGCTGAATGCCCTGACCATTGCCAATAACAAGACCGGTTTGGATTTTATCCCGGCGCTGGTTTTAGGCATCTTCTGCAATGCCCTGGTGTGTCTGGCGGTCTGGCTGTGCATGAGTGCCCGTACCACCACCGACCGGGTGCTGGCGATCGTCCCGCCGATCACGGCCTTTGTCGCCGCGGGTTTCGAACACAGCATTGCCAACATGTACTTTATCCCGGTCGGGCTGTTCATCAAGTCTGGCGCGGACAGCGCTTTCTGGACGAACATCGGCAAGACAGCCGCCGATTTCTCGAACCTAACCTGGGGCAATTTCTTTCTGGCAAACCTATTGCCTGTCACCATCGGCAACATCATCGGCGGAGCGGTAATGGTTGGATTGGTGTACTGGTCGATCTATCTACGGAAAACAGCCACGGTGACCGCACAGCCAACTCAAATGAAGCCAGCAGAGCATCGTCCCTAAAGGAATAAGACTCTGATGGTCTTTGAAACCTGATAGGTCTTATGAAATGGAGGCAACGTGAGCGGTCTTATTCAAGAGGTTGATCGCTTGTCGGGGCAACAGATCGGAATGTGCTATCACTGCCACAAATGTACAGCGGGCTGCCCGGTGGTGGATGCAATGCAATATGGTCCCGACCTGCTCTTGCGAATGGTATCGCTTGGGCAGGTCGATGCCGTTTTAAAAAGCCGCGACATCTGGTTGTGCGTGGGATGTTACACCTGCGCCACTCGCTGTCCCAATGACATTGACATCTCAGCAACGATGGACGGTCTGCGGCAGATGTCACTGGCGCGTGGTTATCCTGCCGGTGAACGCGATGCGTTGTTATTCCATCGGTTGTTCATGGGCGTGGTAAAGCGCTTCGGACGTTCGCATGAAGCCTTCATGTTGGGGTTGTTCAAGGTACTCTCCAAAGTCCCATTGATGAACGATGTGCCCGCGGGGATTGGGCTGTTCATGCGCGGCAAGGTCCCGTTGTTACCTGAACGTTTAAGCGCACCCGCACAAGTTCGGCAGATATTTCAGCGGAGCAAAAAATGAACTATTCCTACTATCCCGGATGCTCCCTGCATTCCACCGGTCTTGAATATGGACTCTCCACCCGCGCCGTTTTCAAGCACCTTGGATTGGGACTGACTGAACTGGAGGACTGGAACTGTTGCGGAGCATCTTCCGCACATGCGTTCGACCACACACTGGCAATTGCTCTGCCAGCCCGGACATTATCCCAAGCCCAGGCATTTGACCGCGATCTGGTCATCCCATGCGCGGCTTGCTATAGCCGGCTCAAAGGCGCGGACACCGCCATGCGCAACGATCCAGCAATGCGCTCGGAGCTGGAAACCATGCTTGGGTTCCAGTACACAGGCTCGGTGGCGGTAAGACCCGTCCTCGCTGTTTTGGCAGAAGATGTCGGAGTAAGACGAATCTCCGAAGAGACACGTCATCCGCTTTATGGATTGAAAGTCGTCACCTATTATGGCTGCCTGCTCGTGCGTCCGCCGGAGATCGCTCAATTCGATGATCCAGATGACCCGCATGTGATGGCAGACTTGTTACGCGCGGTGGGCGCGGAAGTGATGCCCTGGTCGCATGCGACGGATTGCTGCGGCGGGAGTCTGTCGCTTAGCCGTTCGGATGTGGTGCAAGGTTTGGTTGGGCGACTGGCAGAACGTGCACATGAAGCGGGCACGGATGCGATTGTGACTGCCTGTCCATTATGTCAAGTGAATCTTGAGATGCGTCAAACTGCCAAGTCGAAGGTGCCTGCGTTTTATTTCACCGAATTGCTTGGACTGGCGTTTGGTCTACCCGAAGCAGACAAGTGGTTTGGCAAGCATCTGATTGACCCGAGACCGATGCTGGAAACCCTAAGGGTCTCAGAGACCCTTAGGGTTTGATGGTGAAACTATGACCAACACAGATGGCACACTCAACGGAAAGCCGCCGGTGGGGGCGGCGCTGGTGGTAGGCGCGGGCATTGCGGGGATGCAGGCGTCGCTTGACCTGGCGGAATCTGGAATCAAGGTATACCTGCTCGACAAGGCGCCCGCCATCGGCGGTACGATGTCGATGCTCGATAAGACCTTCCCGACCAACGACTGCGCCATGTGCATCATGTCGCCAAAATTGGTGGAGGTGGGACGGCATCTCAACATCGAACTGCTCAATTGCGCCGAAGTTGAATCGATCGCGGGCGAGCCGGGCGATCTGACTGTGACCATCCGCCAACATCCGCGCTATGTGGATCTGAAGAAATGCACCGGCTGCGGTGATTGCGCCACGGCTTGTCCCATCAGCCTGCCCGACCAATTCAACGGCGAGCTTTCCACGCGCAAAGCGATCTACAAACTTTATCCGCAAGCCATTCCGAATGCATTTGCGATTGAAAAAAGAGGCGTGGCTCCCTGCCGGGATGCCTGTCCCATTCACCAACGCGCGCAGGGATATTTGGCTTTGGTCGCCGAAGGTCGTTTTGCGGATGCCTACCGCACCATCCTTGAAGACAATCCGTTCCCATCCATCTGCGGACGCGTGTGCAGTCATCGCTGTGAGGATCCAATAAACAGTTGGATGGTAAGCGGGTTGCAATCGTTGGCTCTGGTCCCGCTGGTTTGACTTGCGCGCGTGACCTGGTTAGATTGGGAAGCGCGGTGACTGTCTTTGAGGCGCTGTCAGTTCCGGGCGGGATGATGAGAGTCGGCGTGCCTGCTCACCGTCTGCCGCACGAAGTGGTCGAGCGCGAGATTGACGCCATCCTTACTGAAGGCATTGACTTGCAACTCAATCATCGCGTGGATGATATCGAATCACTGCTAAACGAATTCGATGCGGTCTTTGTCGCCATCGGCGCGCATGGCGGAGTCAAACTTCCCATCCCTGGAAATGATTTACCAAATGTTTTGCTGGCAACAGAGTTTTTGAGGGAAACGAGTCTTCAGTCAACCGCCGACTATCAACCGTCAACAGATATTAAAGGTAAGCGCGTGCTTGTGCTCGGCGGCGGGAATGTAGCAGTAGATACCGCCATGACCGCTGTCCGTCTGGGCGCGAGTTGGGTTGGTATGACCTGTCTTGAAGGGCGCGGACAAATGCCCGCGCATGAATGGGAACTGCGCGACGCGGAAGAAGAGGGCATTGAAGTTTTCCCATCCCGCACATTCAAGGAAGTGACGAACGAAAACGGCAAAGTGACAGGTGTTCGGACAGTGACTGTTGATTTCCACGGCTTTATCGAAGGTCGCCCTGATTTCGAAGAGTTTCCTGAAACCGAAGAAGTCATCCCCGCGGACGTGGTCATCTTTGCCATTGGTCAGAGAGTTGAGTCAAATTGTCTCAAGCAGGTGAACCATCCACGCGGACGAGTGGAAGTGGACAAGGAAACACTCGCCACCAACGTGGCAGGCATTTTCGCTGGCGGCGACGCTGTGACTGGTACATCCTTCATCGTGGATGCCATTGCTGCCGGGCATCGTGCGGCAAAATCCATTAACGCTTACTTAGCTCAATCCCAATTACCAGTTACTGATCACCAATTACCATCAACAGTAGCCAAACTCACCCCTGATGAAGTTCAGGAACGCATCACGACCGGCAAAGCATCCGATGCACTGCGAGTCGAAATGCCCAAACGTGAACCCGCTGAGCGCATCTCAGACTTTTCCGAAATCACCCATGCCTTGACCGAAGAACAAGCGCGTGCCGAAGCCGCACGCTGTCTGCGCTGCGGAATCTGCTCCGAGTGTAACCAGTGCGTCTACGCCTGCCGCGCCGGGGCTATCAACCACTCCGAAACCGAGCACCTTACCGACCTGAACGTGGGCGCGGTCATTCTCACACCCGGACTCGAACCCATGCCCGGCGACATCCGTCCCGAATATGGATACGGTCGCTACCCCAATGTAGTTACCAGCGTCCAGTTCGAGCGAATGCTCTCTGCATCGGGTCCGTTCAAAGGAGTCGTCCAGCGTCCGTCTGATGGCGCGCATCCGTGTAAAGTGGCGTGGATCCAATGTGTTGGTTCGCGTGATTCCACGTGTTCCCATCTCCCCATGGGAGACGGGCCAGGGGTGAGGGCTGATTACTGCTCCTCCGTCTGCTGCATGTACACAACCAAGGAAGCCATCATTGCCAAGGAGCATGACGCACATATCGAGCCGACGGTCTTTTACATTGACATTCGTTCATTTGGCAAGGGTTTCGAACCTTACATCGAACGTGCCCGCAATGAGCATGGCATTCGTTACCTGCGCTGCATGGTCTCTGCCGTCAAAGAGAATCCAACCAATCACAACCTGCGATTAACGTATGTGACCTGGGATGGCAAACCCATTTCTCATGAAGAGGAATTTGACCTGGTCGTACTCTCGGTCGGACTCCGCCCCACAGACTCGACTCGCGCTCTCGCCGAACGCCTCCGCATCAGACTCACCGAAACCGGTTTCGCCGACATAGATCGATTCTCCCCGACACAGACATCCGTGCCGGGTGTGTTCGTGGCGGGAGCATTTGCCGAACCAAAGGATATTCCTGAGTCAGTGATCGAGGCCTCTTGCGCGGCATCCCAGGTTTCCGCGCTGTTGGGAACCGCCCGCGGAACATTGACTCGCATACCCGAATATCCGCCCGAACGCGACGTCAGTGATGAGCCTGAACGTGTGGGTGTGTTCATCTGCCACTGCGGGATCAACATCGGCGCGGTGGTGGATGTCCCCGCCGTAGTGGACTTTGCCCGCAAGTTACCGGGCGTCGTCTATGCCGAACATAACCTCTATACCTGCTCGCAAGATACGCAAATGCGCTTAACCGAGCGTATCAAGGAGCAGGGCTTGAACCGCGTGGTGGTTGCATCCTGCACGCCGCGCACGCATGAACCGTTGTTCCAGGATACCTTGCGTGGAGCGGGATTGAATCCGCACCTGTTCGAGATGGCAAATATCCGTGAGCATGATTCGTGGGTGCACAAGCATGTGCCTGAATCTGCCACCGATAAAGCCAAGCAGCTCGTTGCGATGGCGGTCGCCAAGGGACGCAAACTGCGCCCCATCACGCGCAGCAAGTTCGATGTGAACCACAATGCTCTGGTCGTCGGTGGCGGGCTGGCAGGTATGATATCCGCGCTTTCAATTGCCCGTCAGGGATTTGGTGTGTTCCTGGTCGAACGCGACCAGGAACTCGGCGGCAATCTGCGCCACATTCATACCGGCGCATTCCGTGGCGATGATCCGCAGAGACTTCTGCAAGAAACGGTCAACGCTGTCATGTCCGAACCTCGCATTAACGTGATGACCGGTGCCAAAGTGACCCGCGTGGGCGGCTACACCGGTCAATTTACCAGCAGTGTTAGCCTGAGCGATGGCTCGACCGCCGAACTGACCCACGGCGCGATCGTCGTCGCCACCGGCGCCCGCGGCATGACGCCGGCAGAATATCAATACGGCAGTCATCCCAACATCATCACACAGAGAGAACTTGAAGAACGTCTTTCTACTTTCCACTCACCACTTCCCACTTCTGTTGTCATGATCCAATGCGTCGGCTCGCGCGATGAGATACATCCGTATTGTTCGCGCATTTGCTGTACGCAGGCACTCAAGAATTCGCTCGCCATCAAGCGACAGTCGCCTGATACACAGGTGATCGTGCTCTACCGTGACCTGCGCAGTTACGGATTCCGCGAGCACCTCTACCGTGACGCGCGCAAGGCGGGGGTTATTTTCCTTGAATACAGTGAGCAGGACAAGCCCACGGTCGTAAATGAGAACGGACAGTTGAAAGTGAATGTTGCTGTTCAACCGGAAAACCAATCCCTCACGCTTGAACCGGATTGGTTGGTGCTCAGCGCCGGGATCGAGCCGGAGCCGGGCAACGTCACGCTTGCCCAATTACTCAAAGTTCCGCTCAATGCCGATGGTTTCTTCCTGGAGGCGCACGTCAAATTGCGCCCGGTGGATTTTGCCGCCGAAGGGATCTTCCTGGCAGGGCTTGCCCACTCGCCGCGCGCCATCGAAGAGACGATTGCCCAGGCCCAGGCAGCGGCTGTCCGTGCGGTGGCATTGCTTGCCCGCTCGCAATTGGAGTCCACACCGATCGTCGCCAGCGTCAACCCGAAGTTGTGCGCTGCCTGCGGTCAATGCGTGGAGATTTGTCCCTATGGCGCCCGCCGATTGGAGCCGGGCATGGCTTACGCCGAGGTGATCGAAGTGCTTTGTCAGGGTTGCGGCGCGTGCGTGGCAGCCTGCCCGAACAAAGCCAGCCAGCAGAAAGGCTTCACAGTGGATGAGGTCTTTGGAATGCTGGATGCGGCAGTGACTTAATTTGCATTTGTCTCTCTCCTATTCGTAGAGAGGAGATAAAAGAAGGAGTATGCCATGATTACCATCAAATTGAACGATGAAGAGGCCGCGATTTTGCATGGGATCATTGAATCATTCATCGACGAAACCCGCATGGAAATCAGGCACACCGACAACCGTCAATACCGCGAGATTCTGGTCAAAGAAGAAGAACTGGTCAAAAGGTTGCTGCATCAACTTGAGATCGCTGGTGTGAAGAAGCAAGTCGTGTAAAACGAACGTGCTTAACAATTGAACAATCTTTGAACATTTCATATCACAAGAAATGTGATATGTGACGTATGACATATTGAACATGGCGCAAGATCGAAAGAGGCATCCATGACAAACGAATCCTATGAACCCCATATCGTTGCATTCTTGTGCAACTGGTGCACCTACACCGGTGCAGACCTGGCAGGAACATCGCGCCTGCAATATCCGCCGAATATACGCGTGGTACGGATGATGTGCAGCGGTGCAGTCGACCCGGTCTATGTACTCAAGCCACTACTCGATGGCGCCGATGGCGTGTTGATCGGCGGCTGTCATCCCGGCGACTGCCATTATCAGACCGGTAACTATAAGACCCGTCGCCGCTATGTTGCGATGCATGAGATCCTGAAGAATGCCGGCTTTGATGAGAACCGCATCTGGCTGCGTTGGATCAGTGCCAGCGAAGGCCAGCGTTTCGCAGAGACCGTCACCGAGATGGTGACAGCGCTCAAGGAACTCGGTCCCAATCCGATGCACGAGAAATGGGCGGTGTGAGATGAATACGATCATCCCAGTCGAAAACAATGATGTGCTGACAGCCTTGCGCGGATTCCTGCGCAGGTTGATGGATGGCGGTGTTGTGGATGCCATCTTTGTCCAGATGCAGGAAGGCGCGAGCGTGATACCGGCGCTGGTGGTTGATCCTGCCTTATTGGAGTCAGCCAACCCGCTGATGCCGCTGATGCCCATCAACAATGCCCGCGCCATCTCCGCGCTGACAGGCAAACAGGCTCCCGCAAAGATCGGGGCGGTGCTGCGTCCGTGCGAGATGCGTGCGCTGGTGGAGTTGGTCAAGCTTCAGCAGGCAACGCTGGATGACCTTGTC
>JBFYRY010000052.1:0-16091 GCA_041302025.1 Chloroflexota bacterium
CGCGCAACGCATCGGCATACGCTTCCACGGCGTACTTTGAACCATCGTAAGGCGCATTACCCGGCAGGCTCACAATGCCATCTACACTGCTGATGATGATCACGCGTCCCTTCGAGCGTTTGAGCATTTGGATGAAGGGCTGGGTGAGGCGCACCACGGCGAAATAATTTACGTCCATTACGCGGCGATAGGTTTCCATGACCTGGTATTCCACAAACCCTGGCTGGACCATGCCTGCATTGTGAACGAGCGCCCAGAGATTGCCGCCCGTCCACACTTTGATCTGATTTACCGCCTCCTGAACCGCGGCTTCATCAGTGATGTCGAATTGCAGGATCTGTTTTGCGCCCGCCTTTGCCGCTCGCTCGGCACCTTCTGCGGTATACGTGCAGGTAATCACATTCGCACCCTCTGCGGCGAGTTGCTCCACCACACCCAGCCCAATGCCTGAGTCGCAACCTGTGATGACCACCCAGCGATTCTTCATCTCCAGCCTGGCGCGTTCCTTGACTGCGTGAAATAGCCTGTCAACGAGCAGCAAGGCAAATAAAGTCCAGATGACGATACCCGTAACTTGAAAGAACATAAATTTTCCTTTTTCTCTTTACTTCACATCAGCGACAGATCGCAATAGTTCGAGCATAGCGGCAAGGATCTGCGCGTGCTGGGCTTCACGGCTGATGGTTGCCAGGTCCTCTTCCGTGGTCAGCACGTAGGAGCCAAACTGATGGTGATCCCCGCCTTCGATTTTGATATGGCGTGTATCGAGCGGGAGCAGGTGCTTGCGGACGCCCACACTTTCATCGGTGACACGAGTTTCGTTGCCGCCATACATCAAAATCACGGGGATGTCCAACCCGGAAATATCGGAGCCATCCGCCGGGTAGGACGACCAGATTGCCAGCCCAGCAATTTGCTCGGGGTGTGAAAATGTGTATTGCGCGGCAGCCGTTCCACCCACCGAGTGTCCGCCGATAACCCAGTGTTTAATTTCAGGATGGGCGGCGATGATTTCATCCGCAATATTTGAATTGAATATCGCCATGTTGATGGGCATCGTCGGCACAACCACCAGATATCCCTCTTCTGAAATCGGGCGCATCAGGGTTGAATATCCGCGCGGATCAATACGTCCGCCGGGGTAGAAGATAAAGCCAGTCTCCTGCAAATTTTGCTGTGGAATAAAAGTTAACCAGGGGGTATCAGTAACCGCGACAAGGTCATCACTCTGCAGGGCTTTAACTGCTTCGGGCAATGGCGGGCGCGCGTACGTTGCCCATTGCACACCCCAAACGAGAACGCCTGCCAGGACGATCCCGATGAGACTCAAAACAATCTTTTTGGTCGAGACATTGGACATTTATCATGTTTCCTGTTTGTGCATTTCTCAATTGGTGATCGTGACGGCTTTGTGAACCAGCGCCTGCGCTTCCAGATTGTTCAGGATCAGGTCTGCCACATCGGCGCGGGAGATTTGGGATGTTTTGGCGCGGATATTTTCTCCAACACTGTAAACGCCGGTGCGGGGCTTATCAACCAACCCGCTGGGGCGGATGATCGTCCAATCCACCCCGCTGTCTTTCACGGCGGCTTCCTGCGCTTCATGATCTTCCCGCGTGCTTTTCAGCAGGAGGGCAAAGAACAATTTATTGATCATCGAAAGGGAGTCCCAACTGTCCCCGACACCCATGGCGGAGACAACGAACAGGCGCTTGACGTTATTCTGCTTCATCGCGCTAATGATGTTGACCGTGCCCTCTGTGCGGATCATCGTTTTCTTCAAGTCTCTCGATCCCAATGCGCAGATAACCACATCCTGTCCCTGGATGCATCGCTCAACACTTGCTAAATGATGGATGTTCCCGGTCACGATCGTGAGACCTTCTCCTTTATCTGCCAATTTTGCCGGATTGCGCACCAATGCGGTAACCGAGTGCCCCCGCTCGAGAGCCTGTTTGACAAGTTCGATTCCGGTTCCACCGGTTGCGCCAAATATTGCGATCTTCATGTTCATTCCTCTTAATTTACCGGATTTTTCTTGCTGGAACTTAGCAGAAGCATGGAAAGCACTTCTGTGATCTGGGAGAGCTGTTCCGGTGTGATGTCTGCCGGAATTTTGCTAAGCCAACCCTGGCTGAACCTGAAATTTTCCTGCACAAAATTCTTGCCCTTCTCCAGAACGACAATTTTCCGCACGCGGCGATCATCTGGATCTGAAATGCGCTCAACCATTTCAAGTTTCTCTAACCGGTCAATGAGTTGGCTGGCAGCGGCAGGTGAGACTTGCATGTGCTCGCACAGGTCGGACATTTTCAGCGGACCCTTGAAAAAGAGATGGGCAAGCGCATATGCCTGGAGCATGGACAGGTCAGTCTGCTTCAAGTAGTTGAAAAAATCGGTCAAAGACTGAAAGAAGTAGAGTTTTGCCCAATTCTCCAGTGTTTCCATAACATCATTTTGTGTGGTCATACTACGCCTCTGGATATTTTATACACATAAATATTTTATATATATAAAGTATATTTTTGATTCGCCAGGCTGTCAATCAACAAGTTTGCAAACGCACATTTAAACCACCAAGCGCCCCAGTGTTGGAGCGCTTGGTGACTACTTCCTTGATGCAATTTATAACTGTGTTGCTAATCCGAAAACATCACGCTGGCAATTTGATGCCCGATAACAGAAATGGTTACTCTCCCATCACTCGCCACTTCCAGCGGCGCGATTTCTTCTTCTGCCAGGTTGACCTGCGCGGCGCGGGCAAAATGGCGTAGGGGTTTCAGGCTGATCTGGATGGGTTCGGGCGAGATATTGTATCCGCGCACGAGCCAGCCCTTGCCGTTTTCAGCCGCTTTGATGGCACTTATGATGAACGCTTCGGGCGATGATGAAACAAAACTTCCCTGCGCGGGGATTTCGCCAGGGTGGATTCCCGTTTCGATGGCGCGGAGTTCGGTCTGGAAGGCGTATGCCTGCTGGCAGGTTTCGCGCCAATCGCCTGCGTGTGGGATGATGGAATAGTCAAAGACCGATTTGCCCTGCACCTGTCCGCCTGGGGTTTCGAAGCCGGGACCGGCATGTCCCTGCCGGGCGGACATATCGTCGCGCGAGAGCCAGCCAACGGAGCGCAGGAGTGTCAGGGCGATTTCGGCATGGTCACAGTTCTGGATCGCTTCCACTTCGGGCAAGCCGCGATTGGCGATGGTCAGACCAACTTTGCCGTTAGAAATATCCGTAAAGGCGCCCTGGTATGTTTCGGGGCGGGGTTGTTCCACCCATTTTTCGGTGCTCTCTGGCACGCCGATGGGACGCCTCACCACTTCGAAGTGACCATCGTAATCGGCTGCATCCACGGCAAAGGGCGCAGGGAAATGCACACGCAGGCGGTGGTCTTTAGCTGTGTTATCCACTTCGGTGTGGATGTCAATGCGCGGTATGCCGGGGGCGAGCGAGATGCGGCTGGTAATGGGGAGGTTGACCAAGGCTTTCGAGCGGGTTTTCCTGTCGAGGGCTAACTGTGCGGGGACGTTGAACCGATATTCGATTTCAAGAGTCGGAATCAGCAAATGACGGAATACTTTAACGGTGGCAAGTGTCGGGGCGGAAAAGGAATCGCTGAGAGGCGGGGAATAATTGTACTCATCGCCCGCATCGCCCCCATCCATGAATCGATTCAATCCAGAATAAATTGTGTTGGTGCGTTTATTGGTGACGGTCAGAGCGCCGTCGGAGGCAGCATCCACACGGAAAAATTCGTTTTCGATGCTGAAGGGCGGTTTGCTCTCATCGCCAGCGGTAAGTTTGGCGAGCAGTTTTTCGCCGAGCGGCGATTGGGCAAAACGCAGCGCCAGCGGCAGGATGGGTTTGAGCAGGGGATTAATTGACGCGGCATGGGCAGACGCTGGTGCAGGCAGGGCGCGCACCTGGAACGCACGCCAGCCAAGGGCGGGGATTTCGGGCGTGACAAAGCGGATTTTGGACGACATGGGAGTGTGCGCCAGCACGTGAAAGTGCGTGACGGTAGGGTCGGCTTCGTGGCGGGCGAGCTCGGTTTCGGCTTGCTGCCAGGCGGGGATGTTTGGCTGACCTTTGTCGTCGAGAACCGCAGTGATGGTGACGGTTTCGCCCTGGCGAGTGACTTTGACACTGGTGATTGCCGCGCCAGCCACGCGCCCTTCACTGATGGCGCCGATGGTGTCGCGCAGTTCATTCTTTTTCAGGAGGAGATTGGCAAGTTCGCTGTTGCTGGAGCCGATGAATTCGTGTGGGATAACGGTTTGGTCGGCGTCGAGCAGTTCGAAGGTGGTGATAGTTTCAGGAATGTTGAGCGCGACTTCCACCCGGTCGCGGCGGGCGTGCCCGTACGGGTTGAACAGCACAATGGCTGTGAAACCGTTTTGGGAGTGAGTATCCACAGCGCGGGAAAGCGCTTGCAGGGCTTGCAGGATAAGTTCATCAGCCATCTGGTCGGTTTGATCGAAACGCGGTTTCATCTCATCATGAACCTGGTCAATGGAACAGCCGCAGATGGAGTCGTGCGGATGGTTTTCCATCAACAGCCGCCACGCCTGCCGGATGATAGGCGCAACATTGCGGATGCGGTTGGACGCAATCGCTTCAGGCGACTTCAAGCCTGATTCTGTCCGAATCATATTTTCTGCAAAGACGCTGAAGGGTTCCGCCCATTTTTCGAGCAGAGTCTGGCTGTGATGGTTGCGTTGTTTGATCCACATACGAGTGGAGAGCACACCCGGCAGTAGGGGAGAACGCTTCGATGAGCGCAGTTCACCTTTGATGACCGGGATTTCAGTTTTTTGATTTTCGACACCTGCACTTGCGCCAGGTGCAAGTGTTTCCGATTGAACAGCCGCAAGATAGTTTGGGATGGTCGAATGAAGAACGCGGTAATCCTGCAAGTTATTATTTGCAGCGTCAATCGCTTCGGCTGTTGCGGGCGAAGGTTCCATGTGGTCCGTGCCATACATCACCAGCAGGTTTGAAGTGGCGGAATAGGGAGCTAGAGAGTTGCCCGCCTGCCGAATCTGTTCGGTGAACATGACTGTGTTCTGCGCGTTGAGACTTGCACCGTTGCTGTAAGAGTCGCGCAGGTAAAGCATCAGAACACGCGTCCCATCCGGGGCTTGCCACCAAAACTCGGTCGGTTGGTCATCGAGACCACGCCAGAGACAGGCGTTGTCAATGCAAAATCCATGAAGTATCTGCGGCATTTGTCCAATATGACCAAACGAATCGGGCATATAACCGATCATCATCTTTGGTCCCCATTTGTGTGAACTGCGGTCGCCTTCGAGCAGGTTGCGGATGTGCGCTTCAGGGCTGACCAGGAACATATCGGGCAGGATGTGCCATGGACCGATTAAAATGCGCCCGCTCTGGATGTGTCCGCGCAGGGTTTCTTCCATTTCGGGGCGCAGGTGCAGGTAATCATCCAGCACAATGGTTTGCCCGTCGAGCATGAAATACTTGAAATCGGGGTCTGATTCGAGAATATCGAGCAGTTTGTCCACAAGATGGACGAGACGTAGTCGGAACTGCTGAAAGGTCTGGTACCACTCGCGGTCCCAGTGGGTGTGTGAAATGACGTGAAGAGTTTGCATTGATAATTCCGTAAAACTTTATATATTTTCAGTACCCAGTCGCTTGCCATGTTTTTCTTCGATCGCCGCCTGGATTTCCAATTCGCGTTTGTGATTGAGCGGTACCATGGCCAATAAAACGATGCCAACGATCAGGATCAAAGCCGGGATGAGACCGGTTCCGTACCGAATCGCCTGTACCACTTCAGCGGTTTGGTGCTTGGTGTTGCCAATATATCCCGCCGCGCTGAGCAGGGCGCTCAAGATCAGCGGCTGCATGCTGGTAGCGGGTAGCATCACGATCGCGATGATACCCCGCACCACGCCTGGTTGACGTTTTCCGGTTTGAAGCTCGATGTGATCTACCACCAAACCAGTAATTGCCGGGTTGATGGCAGAACCAAACCCATACCCCAAAAGAATAACAATATATGTCCCGGCAGCGATCCAATAGTTGATCGGCAATGTCAGCACAAGATGTCCCGCGAAGGCAATCAGAAACCCTTTCCACAAAGTATCTCTGGAACCGAACTTTTTGACCCAGATGATGATAAAGGGAAACAGCAGCATCTGTCCTACACCGGTGAGAATATCGGGAATCGTCGCTTGCAGTCCGGAAACTTCCAGAACGTTATCCATGTAATACAGGTAGCCGGAGAAATAATTCCCAGTGCCAGCCTGGATAAATATGAAAGATAACATGAACATGACAAAAGTTTTATCTTTGATTAAATCTTTTGAAAGAGAAAGCAACTCTTTGAGTCCATGTGTCACTTCCATGTTTTTGTAGAAATCCTCATCTTCCCGGATGAACCGCGAACCGATCCAAATCAGCGCAAGCCCAAACAGGAACGCCCCGGAGAAAATCGCAATCACCGTCGTGCGGCTATAGTCACCCGTCAGGAACCACACGGGAATCATGCCGCCTAAAAACACGGGGATCTGGTTGACGTAACTCGCGATCACCTGCATTTTTGTTCTTTCATTTGTCGATAGGAAGGTGTTGACCGTAAACGCCATGAAACTGACCCCCAAAAGGGTTTGGGCGCCTTCGTAGATGACCAACAGAACCATGAGATAGACCGCGGTGACCATCTCGTTCCAGTCTGGAGATGCAAAGAGAAGGGCGATCACGGAAAACCCGATGACCGGTATCGACCAGCGAATCAGGGGGGTGTATTTCCCGCGCCCCGTCAGGAAGGGTCGCTTGTCTGCCCAATACCCAATGAGCGGGTCATTGATCCCGTTCCAGATGCTGAAGACCAGGAAGATCACGCCATAAATCGCCGGACTCAACCCAACCATATCCGTATAGAATTTCATAAACGAACTGGTGACGATCACGGTTAATAGGGCTGATCCGGCAGAGATCAGGTTGACAAGAATCTTTCTTTTCAGGTTGTAGTGTTGCTGTATCTCGTTCATTGCGATTTTTCTCCAGTAAGTCGGTTTATTTCTTTCAATATGGTCTGACGATGTTCAGGGTTATCGCCGTTCTACTGCGAAACAGCGCCAGTGAGCTTTTCAACAAAATCCACATGAGATGAAAAAAGGAACACTTTGACAGCATAGTCTGCGTCGGGGTTCACTACTTTCATCATAATATGATTATTCCCCTTGCGGAGCAGGAGCGGAATTTGCGAGTTGACAGGCGTTGCGGAAATTTTCGCCTGGGTGAATATTTCTTTTCCGTTTAACCAGACTCGGATACAACAACCCGTTTCCACATTCAAATAGAGTTTGGGAACATTGGGTTCGAACAGTAAATTATCCAGTTGGCGGGGGCTGTTGAGATAAAAACTCATGTAACTGGCTGAGTACTCTTTGGGACCGTTAAATGCCATTTCGTTGAAATGAAATCCATCGGAACGGGATGTTGCAACCTGCCAGTTGGTGGCAAAACCATCCCGGAAAATCTCATCTCCTGGCGCAAGAGAAGCGCTGCTTTCCCCGCCTAAAAAGTCTTCGTTCAGCATGGATGCGCAGTCGCTCCCGGCAAAAAGTCCGGTAGCCAGAACCTGGATGATCTGATCACCTTTCAAAATCCGGGCATTCTGATTCAGACTGTCGCGCTCAGCACTTGATGGGTTTTCTGATGCGACGGGAATTTTGCTGAGCGCCTGATCGATCTGATCCAGTTTCTTGTTGCTCAACATCAAAAGCCTGCCGTGCTCTTTCGCCAACTCACGGATATTGAAGGAACTGATCTCTGCAATCATCTCATCGGTCAGCATCCCGACCATGGGAATAAATTGTCGAACAATGGCTTTTGCTTGCGGATTTTGGAGAATTTGCCCGGCGGGGGTATAGGTGCTGAAACGAGCATCTTGCCCGAAATGATCATCAATCCTGGCTCCAGCCGCTTTCATCAGTTTATTCCATAAGTTTTTCCGGTTCCGTTCAGGGAGAGCACGGTGTTCCCGCATTTCAATTGTCGAGAGCAGTATCCTGCTTTTGCCGAGATTGAACTGCACCAGCGCATTAGCAGGGGGCGTTTCTTTTTCACTCCGATACACTGCGCCCGTTTTCGATGTCTCGGCGCGATGATTCCATCTGCGCCAGTCGCAACTGCAGGCTTCCAAAAGCGCGGTTATTTTTCCAGCGTTTATAAAACGAATGCCATAACGCTGAATCAGACTGTCTTCATCTTCAGAAAAATACAGTTCCCCCAGTCGGAAGTGATCTACTAAGGGATCTGTGTTTGCATACTCGCCCGCAAAGACCAGCGATGATGCTTCCCGCTCAAAGATTTCGATTTTTTCGTCGAGCAGTTTCTCCAAAAAGCGTTGAGATGCAGTCGTTATCCCGGATAAGAAAATCGTTCCCCCGCCTTTTCGAAGCGCCTTCAGTTTTCTTGCCAGTTGCCACTTTTGTATGAGCGAGATGGACGATAGATCCGCGTAAATTAATGTTGTGGCGCTGTTATCACTGAATTGGACCCCGGCGGCTTTTAATCCTTGATAATGAATGCCATCGGTTTTACCGATAAAGGTCACTTGCTCTGGCTGGTCGATTACCGGCAGCAGTTTTGGGAGCAGGGAAGTCTGGATCGTTTCATAAGGCGCTGGCAAAGAATCTCCGGGAGAAAATGCCGCCCGGATTGCAGCAACCATTGGGTTGGGGGCGTAGAGCGGCAGGCTGGGATCGTATCCCGGATTTAAAGTGGTGCAGTAAGGTCCCAACCGTTCCGGTTGTACACCCGGTTTTCCTTCCCGGTATTCGACAAAATAAATGCCATTCTCGATGGTTGGGGCATTTTCCTGATGCGTATGCCCGAGCGGCAAAGGGTTCAATCCATACCAGACCAGATTAAAGACACTGGTGTAACTGAAACCTGCGGAGAGTTGGGCTTTCAGTTGACCATACGTTTCAATCGCCACACCCTTCATCCGATCTTCAGCACTTTGGAAAGCCAGATCACCGATAAAAGCCTCGGCGTGTTTCGGCGTGCCAAAATACGCGATCGTACATTCGCCAACGCCGACCGGCTTATTGGCTTCTTTTTTGATGCCCGGATAGGACTCCTTGTTTTCATAATGCAGGATGCTGGTTGGGAATTTGCCATACCAGTCTCGAGAGCCGTCCGCGCTCACCCAGTCACGGGTTGGATCGAGTTCCCGGGCAATCTCCAGCAGTTTGCAAATTTTTCCCTGGATGCTGGCAATGGTTTCTTCTGAAGGGAAATGAGCGTCAAGCGCCATCCGCACTTCATTCTCTACGCTCCAACCCATCACGGAAGGATAATTGCGATCACGCTTTACCAGCCGGGACACATGCTCATAAAAACGTTCCCAGGTAACCGGTTCATCGTAATTATTCTGGCAATGACTTGCCCAAATGGCGCTTTCGTCCAGAACACAGATCCCTATCTCATCTGCAACTTCCAGATAAAAGGTGGGATAGGGCATGGCATGGAGACGAACCCCGTTCCCACCGGCGTCCCTGAGCGCCCTGTACCAAGCATAGGCATACCGCCGCGTAAGTTGTGGAATGCCCATGAAGTGCCAAGAGTCGCCCTTGATCTGGATCTTGCGGTCATTCAGGTAAAAATCCCCATTTTTGATCTTGAATTCTCGCCAGCCGAAGCGGGTATATTTTCGGTCAATGGTTTTCCCATCCTGCTCGAGCATCACCAAAAGCGCATACAGGTTGGGGGTTTCCGGGTCCCATTTAAGGAGTTTCCCGGATATGGCTGCCGTAAGAGTGAGAACAGCTTCAGCATTTGGGAAAACTGTGATGGGTTCACCGGGAAACTCAATGCTGGGGTGATCTTCCAGTTCATAATGGGGAACAACCTGAACACCAGCCTCTGGAAACGAAAAAGGTTTCAGCGCTTTGACAATACCCTTTACAGTTAATCGAACTGGCTGTTTGCTCCAGTTTTCGACAGTCACCTGAACCCTTAATTGATCCGCTGATAAATCTGGTTGTACAAAGACATCTTTGATCTGTACGTTTGGAACGCCCAGCAAAAACACATCCTGCCAGATACCGGTGGAGTTCAAGTTAAAGAAAGAACCGGTCGGATAGGTAAATTTGGTGGAATCGTTATTTACATTGAAAAGTTCCGGGGCACGGACACCCACCCATAGTTCATGATCGCTGCCCGGGGTCACAAAACCGTCTACCGGATAGGTTTGCGGCAGGCTGTTATCAAAATGCTCGCCCACTTTTTTGCCATCAATATATACCTGGCAATGACCGCACACCGCTTCAAAATGCAGGAGGAATTTATTCCCCGCCCAGCCTTCCGGCACATGGAGCATGCGTCTCATCCAGCCCATTTTGACCAGATTCCAACTTTTGGGATAACTGGGGTAACAAACAAAGTCGCCGCCCGGAATGCCATCACCATCTACCAGTCCGTTAATATTCCAGGGAGATGGCACTTTCAGTTTCACCGACTCCCATTGATCCGGCTTTGGCAGAGGCAGTTCGGGGATGGATTTGCCTGGTGTAAAACCATCTGGCAAGTCAACTGGCTGAAAATCCCACCGCCCGTTCAGGCAGATTTCGCTGCGGAAATCCGATTCGCCGGGTTTCAGGTAGCCGATTTCAGTTGAAAAATCATTAGAGTCAATGATGAGTTGTTGGGCAGGCATAATGTTTCTCAATCATCCCTTCTTGATGGGGAATTTACTGAGTACATGGTCAATTTCATCCAACTGCTTATCGCTCAATTTCAGGTACGGCGTGGCAGCAAGGTCGCGGATGCTGTCGTTGCCAATCGCGGCGATCATCGTATCGGTGACCAGGGCAACCATCGGGATATAACGCATCAGGGCAAGTTTCGCTTTTTTGTTCTGGAGAATTTTCACCGCTGGCACGTAGGTACTGAGCGTCTCGATATAGGGACGAGTGGGCTGATACTCGATTTGATAGTGACCGGAGTCCAGTTGCAAAACCACATCAGCGCCTTGCTGGACTTCCCCGGTGGCTTGTTTCTCGTTAATAGAGATTTTCCCCGCCTTCGCATCCGGCAGCGTCACCTGCGCTTCAGCGTTGAACGGGATGGTGAACTCGAAATGTAATTTGCCATCATCCCCTATTTTCCAACCACTCTCGAAAAGACCCGCCGCGGAGTGGTAACTCGCCTTCGCCCACTGCATGGATTTATCGGGTTTTGGGGCGATGCGGGCGCGGCGGAAACCTGTCACCCTGTCATCGCCGGATGACGGGTTCAGACCGCACATATCGCGGTACATCCATTCAACAATGGAGCCGTAGGCGTAATGGTTGAACGAATTCATCTCCACCGAACTGAACGAGCCATCCGGCTTGAGCGAGTTCCAGCGCTCCCAAATGGTAGTTGCGCCCAGGTTGACCGCATACAGCCAGGACGGATAATCTTCGTTCAGCAGGAGTTGATACGCCAGTTCGTTTGCGCCAATGTTCGAGAGCACGCGACAAAGATAGGGCGTGCCGACAAACCCCGTGCGCAGGTGTACTTTGTCTTTTCGCAAGCGGGCTGCCAGGTCACGAATGACCCGCTCGCGAAATTCTTCAGGCGCGAGTTCCATGAACAGCGCTAATACCAGCCCGGTCTGTGTACCGATTGCCAGCCGTCCGGTGCCGGTGAAATACTCCTTTTGTATGGCGGCTCGGATCTCTCCGGCAAGCGCGGAATAGCGGGCTGCCTGTTCGGTCTTCCCAAGCACTATCGCCGCGCGCGCCGTCAGCCGCGCCGAGTAAAGATAATAAGCGGATGAAATGAAATCTTCAGGCGTGCCGCCAAACGATTCGTTGGGGTCATTCCCATCAAGTGCGAGCCAATCGCCATAGTGGAAACCGGTTGTCCACAGACGTTTGCTGCCCGAGTCGTCATCGGCTTTCTTGATGAACTCCACCCAGGCGCACATGCTCTCGAATTGTTGTTCCAGGATGGATTTGTCGCCGTAGAACTCGTACACATTCCACGGAATGATGGTGGCGGCATCGCCCCAGGCGCTCGAGCCACCGGCGGTCATGTTCGCCGTGGGCACCACCCATGGAACCATGCCGCCGAATTTCGCCTGCTCCCTTCCCATGTCATACCCGAACTTGGAAAAGAACGCCGCCGAATCCATGTTGAAACAGGCGGTGCCGGAAAACATTTGCGCGTCGCCCGTCCAACCCAGGCGCTCATCGCGCTGCGGGCAGTCGGTGGGAATATCCAGGAAATTTCCCTTTTGGCTCCAGAGCGCATTCCTGAACAACTGGTTGACCTTTTCGTTGGATGTTTCGATGTGCCCGATATCTTCCATCTGCGAGTACACCACGCAGCCGGTGAAATCGTCCGGGTTCAGGTTGCCAACCCAGCCTGAAACTTTGACATAACGGAACCCGAAAAAGGTGAAGTACGGCTCGGCAACGGAATCGCTGCCATCGGCGATGTAGATGTATTCCGCTTTGGCGGTGCGCAGGTTATCGCGGAAGAAATTGCCATCCCGCAACACTTCCCCAAATTGCAGGTGGATTTTCGTCCCGGATGGGGCACTCGTCTTGAAGCGGATCCACCCGGTCATGTTTTGCCCCATATCGAGCACGGTCTCCCCCGCCGGGGTTTGGATCACGGCGATGGGCTTGATCTCTTCGTTGACTTTCACCGGAAATGAGCGCCGGTCTTGCAGTTTTTTGGTATCGAGCGCGATCCTTTTTACACCGGAAGTATTTCCACCCTGCCCGGGTTTGGCGATGCGGGCATCGTAAGTTTCGCCGTTATAAATGTCGCTGGCGAGCACCGGGGCAGGTGTCGCTTTCCAGGATTTATCTGTGACGAGAACCAACTCTTTGCCATTTTCGAGCGTGATGTGAATTTCGCAGATAAGCGCGAACTGCTCACCATAAGGCTTCGGTTCGTTGGGATAATGCTGCAAACCATAACGTCCCTTGTACCAACCGTTGCCGAGCATGACAGCGATATGATTGGAACCCGCGTTCAACTGTTCGGTGATATCGTAGGTCTGGTACTGGATCCACTGGTCATAGGCATTCAGGTACGGCGTAAGATGCTCGTCTCCCACCTTTTGCCCGTTCAACTCGAAGTGATACAACCCCAACCCGCAAATATACGCCCGTGCTGAAACCGCTTTCGTGGGGAGTTCAAAACTTTTGAAAAGGTACGGATGGGTCTGGTTATCGCGGAAGTCGGGCGTGATCCACTGCGCCTGCCAGGGCTCGCCCATCTTGGCGGTCTCAAACCACGCAGAATTACTCTCCGCGCTTTCGGTCTCGCCCCATACCCTGACCTTCCAGAAATAGCGCGTGCGCGGTGACAGGGTAATACCCGGATGATACGCAAGACTGTCAATTTCATCGCCAGCCACCTTCCCGCTGTCGAAAAGGATTTGAGCGAAAGTTTCATCGTTCGCAATCACCACCTGTGCCGCCGCTTGCTTCTTGTCGGGAGCATCTTCAACGATCCAGGAAAGAACAGGGTTATCCAACGCAAATCCCAGTGGGTTCTGGGTATGGTTTGTTTTCAGGTGGGTGATTTTCATGGAATGCAATCCTTGTTACAAAAGGCGGTATTCTCTGGTTAATACTTTTTTCCCGGTCAGTTCTTCGCTTCGCGCATCCGGCTGTTGGCCGCCGGCATAGAAAGTGATTCGTCCGGGCTCGCGGCGGCTGGCACCATCTTCACCGATGACTTCCAGCGCGGAGTGCGGAATCTTTACCGTAACCTGTGCTGATTCGCCGGGCGCCAGTTCGATCCGCTTGAAACCACAGAGTTGAAAATTGGGGACCTGAACTGTCACGTTATGCTGTTTCAGGTAGAACTGGACAACTTCCGCGCCAGCGCGCGCGCCGGTATTTTTTACCAGCACGGTTGCATTGATTCCATCTATGTCATCATCCAGCGCAAAGCCGGAATACTCAAAGGATGTGTAACTCAGTCCAAAGCCGAAGGGGTACAGGGGCGGGTTTTCCAGATAACGGTACGTGCGTCCCTGCATAGAATAATCTTCAAACGGGGGCAGGTCATCATCCGAGCGGACGAAGGTGATTGGTAGCCGCCCGGACGGGTTGAAATCCCCGAACAGGATTTCCGCAAGTGCCTTGCCGCCATCCTGCCCTGGATACCATGCCAAGACCACGGCATCCGCCACTTGGTCCACCTTCCTGAGATCCAGCGGGCTTCCGACAAAGAGCGCAACGATCAATGGTTTGCCTGTGGCTGCAAGCAATTCAAGCAGTTCTTCCTGTACGCCGGGCAGTTTCAGGCTTAATTTGTCGCCCGACGCATCGGCGTTGAAGGCATCGCCTTCTTCGCCTTCGATCCGTGGGGATAATCCCAAACAAAGCACGACTGCATCCGCATCTTGCGCGATTTGGACTGCCCGGCCAAACGCGGATCTGTTCTTCCCGTTGAGATTGCACCCGTTAGCAAAAACCGTTTCCCCGCTGAAATGCGCGCGGATGCCAGCCAGCGCGGTTATGTATGATGATGGTGTCCCATTGTAGTTGCCGAGCAACACATCCAACGAATCGGCGTTGGGACCGATCACCGCGATTTTTCCTTTTTCATTGTTCAATGGGAGCACGCCATTGTTCTTCAGGAGCACCAGTGAGCGGCGGGAGGCTTGCAATGTCAGGGCACGATGTTCAGGGCAATCGATGATCTCGGGGCGGATCTTGTTGTAAGACACTTTTTCAGGATCATCGAACATGCCCAGCCGCATCCGCGCTTCGAACAGATGTTGGGCAGATTGGTTTATGGTTTCTTCGGAGATCAAACCATCCGCAACAGCTGTCTTTAAGTGTTTATAAACACCCCCGCAGTTCAGGTCACAGCCTGCCTGCACTGCCCGGGCGGCGGCATCCGGGTAATTTTTTGCCTTGTGATGATTTTGGTAAACATCACCGACCGCCCCGCAGTCAGAGACCACGTACCCGTCAAAGCCCCATTCAGCGCGCAGGATATTTTGCAGCAGTTCAACGTTTGCCGAACATGGCTCGCCATTGACCGCATTGTAAGCCGACATTACCGACGCCGCCCTGCCTTCCTGAACGCAAGCCTTGAAGGCGGGCAGGTAAGTTTCGTACAGGTCTTTGCGGCTGACCACGGCATTGAAACTGTGTCGCTTCCCTTCGGGTCCGCTGTGGACGGCAAAATGCTTGGGAGTTGCCACCACTTTTAGATAATCGGGATGATCGCCTTGCAGTCCTTGAACAAATGCCACGCCCAATCGGCTGGTGAGAAATGGGTCTTCGCCATACGTCTCGTGCCCGCGTCCCCAGCGCGGATCGCGGAAGATGTTGATGTTGGGGCTCCAGCAGGTTAATCCACGATACCAGTATTTTTTCACCAACAACCACCCGCCAATCGCATCGGGCAAAGCCTTGAGAACTTTCGTTATAAAATCGTCCTGACCTGTCGCTTCGTTGTACTTCGCCCGGACTTCAGTGGAAATCGCGGACGCAATTTCTTTCATAAACGACTCGTCGAACATGGCAGCCAGACCGATCGGCTGGGGGAAGACGGTGGCAATGCCGGCTCGTCCGACTCCATGCAAACACTCATTCCACCAGTTATAGGCTGGAATATCTAGGCGCGAAACCCCGCGTGATTGATGAACCATCTGGGAGATTTTTTCCCGCAAGGTCATCGAATCAACGAGGGATTTTGCCCTGTCTTTTATGCCTGACATTTCCACTATGCCTTCAGGCTAATACCTGAATTCACGCGCCACATCGAACATGGCAACGATATTTTCCGGCGCAATATCCGCCTGAATGTTGTGGATTTGGTTGAAGACAAATCCGCCGCCGGGCGCAAAGATTTCAACTTGTTCCTGAACATGCCGGGCGATTTCATCCGGTTTCGCAAACGGGAGTACATGCTGGGTGTCGCATCCGCCGCCCCAGAAAGTGATTTGCTGCCCAAACTCTTCCTTCAACTGCCTGGGATCCATATTCTTCGCGCTGGTCTGCACCGGGTTGAGAATATCCACGCCCGCCGCGATCAGGTCGGGTATCAGGGGGCGGATACTGCCGCACGAGTGGAGAAATACC
>JBFYRY010000053.1:0-16304 GCA_041302025.1 Chloroflexota bacterium
GACGCGCGGTAGTTATCCATATTGTCATAACTGACTGAATCCAGCGCCTCGTTGACCTCCCCGGCGCCCATCTCCACAGCCTCCAAGTGAAGGGGATATCTGCCGCCCACATCCATGCTCCCGGCAATACGACCAATCCCAAGAACCTGATCCTGCTTTTCCAGTAGAACTACGTCAGCGCCAGCCTTGCGAGCACCTGCCGCTGCGGATATCCCAGCTATTCCCGCTCCGATTACGACTACTTTTGCCATGTCACGTGCCTCCTTAAAGTACGCAATTTCTTTATCGTTAGAAGTCTTTGCATGTTTTGTGATTATTTTCATAGTACAAAAAAAACCTCTCGTTGTACATCACTAGATTGACGGATTTTTTGTGGTAATAAACTCGTGGTTTATAGAGTGAAATACGATTTTGATAGGCAAAACAATTTGACAAGTTGCCCAACGGTGATACACTTTATGATGTTGGGCAACTCTAGCTCGGTTATTAAGATTCATGAATATAAAAAGCAAACACATTGTTCGAGATAACATCCTGGTAACCAGTCCGATTGATGCTCAAAAAGGCAACCCTATCGAAATTGGGTCACAAGCATGGTATGACTGGCTGAACAACCACCACGGTTTCATATATGAAGGGCGTACGAGTCACTTTACTGCCCGACATGAGTTGAGAAGGGGAATTGGCTATTGGTACGCCCACCGGCGTCGTGATAGGAAGTTATACAAGACCTACTTGGGTAAGTCGGAAGAACTGAACTCAGAACGGCTTGAACAGGCTTGCGCACGTTTGGCGGGACAGATACCGATTAATGAGTCTTTAAATAAGTGTAAGCCTGCAGACAATGTCACCATACCCGACCAGAAAGGAGATACCACAATCGCCTTTGCTGAGACTTTGTCAGATGAGTCTCTATTGCCGCTGACGAAGGTAAAAAGCCCAGCGTTGCCACAAAACTTTATCGCCAGACCACAACTTACACAAAGACTCAGGGGACCAGTCAACATCATCATTGCTCCCAGCGGTTTTGGGAAAACCACGACCCTGAATGAGTGGCAGGGAAACTGTGGATTGCAAGTCGCATGGGTTACCTTGGATATCCAAGACAACAACCCTATGAGTTTTTGGTCACTTGTGGTGACAGCACTACAAACGATCGGTGCCAATGTGGGTCAAGGCTGGATTTCAGAACTATACACTTCATCACCAACTAACCTTTCGAAGATTTCTGTCAACCTTGCAAATGATATAGTCCGAGTAACAGAAGAATCAAAAAATTCACGAGGAATTGCGCTGGTTCTGGATAACTATCATCACATCCAAAACCCAGAGATTCACACATCTCTACAAACTTTGTTGGAACACATCCCCCCCGAAATGAAATTGGCCATTGCCAGTCAAACAAAACCTCCACTGGAGTTAAGTTCTTTGCGATCCAAAGGGATGGTAGTGGAATTGGGAGTGGACGATCTACGCTTTACCGTGGAGGAGGGGATCGAGTTTTTATCTCGGGATGTATCTGGAGAACGCCTGGCAAATGGGGAAATGCGAAAACTGGTCAAACGAGCGGAAGGGTGGGTCTCTGGGCTGGTTCTTGCGGCAAGCGTACTGGATCAAGAAAAGGATATCTCCAAGTTTGTTGAGGCCTTTACCGGAGCGCACGCTTATCTACAAGAATTTTTTGCTGAAAATGTACTGAATCAACAGCCAGTAGAAGTGCAGGTCTTCCTTCTCAAAACTTCCATCTTGAAGCGTCTAAATGGATCTTTATGCGATGCTGTCATGGGGAGGAAGGATAGTATCGATAGGCTGGCTCACCTGTGGGACAAGAAACTATTTCTTGATCGTTTAGACGAATCGGAATGGTTCCGTTATCACGGTTTGTTTGCCGAGATGCTTCAATCGCAATTACAGAAGCAATATCCTGAAGACATCTCAGACTTGCATCACAGGGCGGCAGATTGGTTTGCAGCAAACAATGCCCCGTCTGATGCAGTTCATCATTTGTTGAGCTGCGAAGCCTGGGGAGAAGCCGCAGACTTAATTGAGAGCATTGCACCGAATGAGCTTGAGAAATTAGGTGAAGGTCCTCGTTTACTGCATTGGCTCCAGCAACTGCCGGAAGCGATCCTGCAGCAACACAAAAACCTGTTGCTGTTGTATATCAGATTGGCAATGCTTTCTTTGCCGCCATCCGAGGTGGAGAGAATATTAACTCATTCGGAAGCGAGTCTTGCTTCTGTATTGTCGTTAAGAATGACTAGTGATGCGCGGGAGACGTTATATGAAATTCATCAGCTTCACCGTTTATGGGTCACAAACAGCAGGTTAAATTTGGAATCGCCCCCTGCTGGAGAGTATGGTGCTGTGTATCAGATGATGGATGACATCTTTCGATTTGGTCGAGATTACACAAGGGATTTGATTGGAGCCGAAGCGAAGGCAAGTGCTGTTTATGAAACCGCCCAGTCTAGAGGGCATCTCTATGTCGCTTTGATAGCAGGGGGGACTTATGCAAATCTGGCATTTTCACAAGGTCATCTCAGGCGCAGTGAACAGATTGCACACCAGGTTTTGCGGCAGGCGATTGAAATGCGCGACAAGCTCCCTGAGCCTGCAAGTATCGCCCTGACCACGTTAAGCGGAGTGTATTTTGAAAGGAATCAATTGGCGCAGGCACATCAACTCCTGGAGCGTGCCATTGAGGTGGATCCAAATCCCGTAGGCGCATATGAGCCGATGATAATGGCGATTCTGCGAGCCAAGATTCAATCAATACGGGGGGATAATGACGCTGCATTTGCCACTATCCAAGCAATACGGGATTTGTATTCCCATCGTTCTTCCAGCATTTGGCTCGATCAAGATTTGACTGCTTACCAGGCGTTATTCCGTTTACAACAGGGAGACCTCATTTCAGCAGAGCAGCAACTAAAAGAAGGATGGGAGATTGATATGCACCCGTTTTCTGCATTTGTTAAAGCTTCAATCCTGGCCGAACAAAATAGAAACGTGGCAGCTGAAGAAATCTTGCGCAACCTGCTCGACCTCTATCCGAATGGTTTTTACTGGGTGCCGATCCTGAGAGTGTATGCTAAGTTGTCGCTTGTTCTGTTCGATCAGCATAAAGTAAACCAAGCAAGTCAGGTCATGGCAGAAGCAGCGCGTCTTGCTGCCCCTGAGTTTTTCGTCCGTCCCTTCTTGGTTTCTGGTCCACAAGTTGCATCACTGCTTTCGCTGGTCTTGCATACCGAGAATCTCAATGAGGGAACCCGGTCTTTTCTTAAAGGAATCCTTACCATGTTGGGACATGCTGATGGTTTGCAAAATATTTTGCCCCGAGACGAATCCGTGGTATTAGCTATTACCGCTTCCATTACTCCCCGCGAGCAGCACATTCTGCGCTTGTTGAGCGCTAGTTTATCCAATCAGGAAATTGCCGAGCAATGTTCAATTTCCCCCAGTACGGTCAAGACCCACCTTGAAAACATATATCGTAAGCTGGGTGTAAGCAGCCGAACACAAGCTGTAGAGCAAGCGCGCATACTAAATTTGGTATAGCTACAATATTTCATATTTTTGGTAGGCAATATAATGCCTTTGCTAATTGAGCATATTGGATTTCATCACTTCTTCCCAAGTTCGCGATTGTCCGTGTTGGTGGATGGAGAAACAATCACACCAGTCGAGATAAAATCTGGCAAGACGATGTCCACTCCCAGGGGAAATGTTTCGATTCATTCTAGGATATACCCCATCATTTGCTGCGATACCAGGACTCCATTGGAATCGAGTTTGCTGCTTATGTTTTGTACAAATCCGCATTACGATTATTGAATTGTACAATCTGTGATATACTCAAAATAGCCATCAGCTGATTCCGGCAAATGGAGTGACCGCATGATTGAAAGAACCCTGACAACCAAGATTGTTGGATTAGGACAGAAATTCCAGGTAGTCACCCTGACTGGCCCACGTCAGTCCGGCAAGACAACCTTGGTCCGGGCTGCCTTCCCAGACCTTCCCTATGTTTCTTTGGAAGAGCCGGATATCCGCCAGATTGCACTGACAGATGCGCGCGGGTTCCTCGCCAACTACCCCGCTGGTGCGATCCTGGATGAAATCCAGAATACTCCTGACTTATTTTCCTACATCCAAAGGCTGGTGGACGAGAACCGAAATGTTAAGTATGTTTTGACTGGTTCTTCGAATTTCCTGCTGATGGAAAAAATCAGTCAAACCCTGGCAGGGCGAACAGCGGTATTACACTTGCTTCCATTCTCCTTTGCTGAGTTGAAACCGGGCGAAGAACAGTACGAAATCCTGATATTCAAAGGTCAGTATCCCCGCATTTACGACCGTGATATTGCTCCCACCGATTTTTACCCGGCTTACATTCAAACCTATGTTGAAAAAGATGTACGCCTGATGAAGAATATTGGGGATATTAATTCTTTCATACAATTTATTCGGTTGTGTGCCGGTCGTATCGGGCAACTGCTCAATTACTCCAGCCTGGCAAGCGATGCAGGAGTTAGCCCGAACACAGCCAAAGCCTGGCTCTCCATTTTAGAAAGTTCCTACATCCTGTATCGCCTGCAACCGTACCACCGCAATTTCAATAAGCGGCTGGTCAAATCTCCCAAGCTTTATTTTTATGATACGGGTGTCGCTTGTTCCTTGCTCGGTATCCGAGAGGAGGATCAAATCAACCTGCATTATATGAAAGGGGCGCTCTTTGAGAATCTGATTATCAATGAGTTCATCAAGCGCAACTTTCATCGAGGCGAGAATCGTCAGCCGTATTTCTGGCAGAACAACCATGGGAAAGAGATAGACTGCCTGTTGGTGGACGGAGAGGAAATCATGCCGGTCGAGATCAAATCTGGCAAGACAATATCCACCAATTATTTTGACAACCTCCAGTACTGGCGACAACTGGCATCCCTGTCAGAAAATCAAGGTTATGTAGTTTATGGTGGAGAACAGTCCATGCAAACCAGTGGTGGCACTCTTATCAGTTGGCGGCAACTGGAACGAATTCCGGGATAATTTATTGCTTTGGCATATACGAGTTGGCAGCGAATACGATATGTAGAATGAAATGAAAAAAGTAGGACGATAGTAGTGCTTATGGTGTGTTAAGAAAGATGTTTCTGGTAGGACAATAGTAGGGCTGACACAATGGAGTCTTTGGACAGAGTGGAAATATTGGAGTAAACGACCAGTTTTAAGCAGAAATGATGGACATATTGGAAGTAAAATTTCCATTGGACATATTGTTCACAGCGACCCAGATTCTTCTAAGCTGTTGGTTGTGAGTTCGAATCTCGCCAGGGGCGCAAAATCTAGGAGTTTTCAAGTACCGTCATGTCCCAGGTATGGCGGTGCTTTTGTCTTAAGATGAAAGCTGTACGTCAAATGTTGTGTCTTTGGGCTTGGAGGCTTTGGAAATATTGGACGGATTGTACGTGTTTAAACCTTGAATGGCAGTAGGCATCAGCCTCATAAGTTGTTGTTCACAGGGTTTATAGTTTATGGGAGTGCTATTGATTCAAAGCCAGTTGCGTGCTAACTTCGAATTTGAATAAAAGAAACCTTTCTGAAGGAGATTGTGTTGGTTCATGTGCAAATGAGTTTTGTATGTTTGACATGACGCTTTTATAATCAACGATTTATTGCAGTTTGAAGGTCAGTGTTCGATGAGGGCGGTGATCAGGGTTATTGCAGCGTGGCTAGCAATACCTGGTTTGAAAGTCATGAATTGACGTTTTTGATTTTTTGCCGTAAAATATTATCGATAATATTATCGATAATATAGGCATATCATGACCAAAAAGAAACAACGCGCGGTGGATGTGATCTATGAAGCGATTTGTGCTTCCCTATCGTCGGGGGAGGTAAAGCCGGGGGATTGGTTGAGGCAGGAGGCGATTGCCGATACCTATGGCGTGAGCCAGGTTACGGCGCGGGATGCGCTTAACCGCCTCGCGCTCGAAGGACTGGCGGAGCGAGTTCCCCGTAAAGGGGTGCGCATCCCGTACATATCAGCAGACGATTTGAGGGATATTTACGAAATGCGCCTAGTCGCGGAGGGACTGGCATGGGAGGCAGCGGCGCAGTTCATCACCGCTGGCGAGTTGGAAAAAATGAGGGAACTTCTGCCCTACACGGGGACAACCGCAGATTCGAAATCGGTGGATGTGGCGCGGCAGAAGAACAGGGAATTTCACATGATTGCCATTCAGGCTAGCCGCCGCTGGACCTTGATTCACATCCTGACACCGCTTCTCAATTTCAACAACCTGCGCTATTTGCTGACTTCAACTACCAAAGAGACGCGAGTTGCAGACGGACAGCGAAACATTTCCGACCACGCAGGGTTGCTGGCTGCGCTGGAAGCACGGGATTCCTTAATGACCCGTACCTTGATTGTTGACCACATTCATCGGGCGATGAAAGACCGCCTGGCTTTGCAAAGTACACGATAGGAGCATGCACCATGGTCATTCCTCTCATCACCCGTGTGGAGCTTTACAAGATCAATCTTGATTTTGTTGCACCATTCAAGATCGCTTTAGGGGAAGCCAAACGGGGAGAGGGCATCGCTGCCCGCATTTTCACAGATACTGGACTAATTGGAATCGGAGAAGGTTCACCCTACTGGTTTATCACCGGGGAAACACAATCCACCAGTTTCGATGCTGCGAAAGAAATTGCAAAACTTCTGCTGGGGAAAAATCCACTAGCGATTGAAGTCCGGTTGGGCGAAATGGACGCCTTCCTTGTTCATAACAGTACTTCCAAATCCGTATTTGACATGGCACTCTACGATATTCTGGCAAAACAGGCCGGACTTCCGCTTTATGCCTTGCTTGGCGGTGAAAAACGGGAGATAGTCACCGACTTCACGATTGGAATAAGCGACCCTCAGACCATGGCGCAGAAAGCGCTGGATTATGTGGCCGAAGGCGCCTGCTCGTTGAAGGTCAAACTGGGGACGAATCGCGCCGACGATGTCCGTCGCATTCAGGTTATCCGCGAAGCCGTCGGCATGGACTTGCCCATTCAACTGGACGCCAACCAGGGCTGGGATGTGGTCACGGCAATTGCCACTCTCCAGGCATTAGCGCAGTACAACATCACGTTCTGTGAGGAACCTGTGGCGCATTGGAACAACAAAGGCTTGAAGCAGGTTCACGATCACAGCCCAATCCCCATCATGGCGGACGAATCCATTTTCGATCATCGCGACGCAGCGCGGCTGGCGGAGATGGGCGCCTGCGATTACTTCAACATCAAACTGGCGAAATCGGGCGGAATCCACGTGGGACTCAAAATCAACGCTGTGGGCGAGGCGGCGGGTATCGCCTGCATGGTCGGCGGTATGTTCGAGACGCGGGTGGGAATCAGCGCAGGGGCGCACCTTATCGCTGCACGGACAAACATCGAATTCGCCGATCTTGACACAGTTCATCATTACGCCGAAGACCCCGTCATCGGCGGCGCAGTCTTCCACGGCTGCAAGGTCAGCCTGCCTGACACACCCGGTCACGGCGCGGACTTCGACCCGGCGTTTTTGGGAAAAATGGAAAAGGTTGTCATCGATTGACGTTCAATTCATCCATTTGAGAAGGAGATCAAAGATGAGTAATCAAAACAAGTATTTCAGTTGGGGGCGGGTCGTGCTGGTTTGTTTCATTGTTGCCAGCACCGAGTTGATGTGGACGCTTTACAACACTTACGTCCCCATCTGGCTGCAGGCGGGCAATCCCAATTTTGTGTTGGGCGCGGAAGTCAAGGTCACGGTTGGGTTCGGACTCGGCGCGTTTGTGACCGGCTTAATTTTGACGCTCGACAACATCGCCGGTCTTTTCATCAGTCCGGTGATCGGTCTCATCAGCGACACCACCCGCAGCCGCTTTGGTCGCCGCAAGCCGTGGATCATCTTCACCATGCCGGTCATGATTATTGCCTTCATCCTGATTCCCGTTTTCGTCATGGCAGTTCCCGTGGAGTTGAACGGGCAGACCGAAAAACTAATGCCGTACCTGATTCCGTTCATCGCCATGCTTGTCATCATGCTGTTGGCGTACGCAGTCATCCGCACGCCCGCCGATGTCATCATGTACGACATTACACCCTCGAAGCACAGGTCAATGGCGAATGCGATTGCCAACTTCATCGGCGCGGCGTTTGGCGTGATTGCATCCATCATTGGCGCGATTCTCTTCGACGTGAATCCCGGTCTGCCGTTCTGGGTGGGCGCGGGGCTTTCCTCGGTGGTGGTCTCGCTGGTTGCCGTGCGGATTACCGAGCCGCCGCTGGAGGAAATCGAACAAGGTGGCGAAACAAAGCGGCTGTCACCGAAGGATACCCTCGCCGAACTGAAATCACTTCCGAAGGAAAATCAAAAGAGCCTGGCGCTTTTATATTTGAGCGTCTTCTTCAGTTACTTTGCCTTCGGTCAAATTGGCTCCTTCGCCAGTTCCTACGGCGTTTCGGTCTTGAAAATGAACGTGGGCGACTCGGGCATGCTGTATGCGGCAGGCGGCGCGGCGTTCATCCTGGGCGCATTGCCGGCTGGCTTCATCCTGAAACGAATCACCCGCAAGCAGTCTTCGTTGATTGGCTTCGCCTCTTTTGCGGTGATGGGATTGATCATCTACTTCTTCCCAAGCCCGGCGGTGGTCTGGCCTGCGCTGGCAATCGGCGGGTTCTTGTGGACCTTGGTCTGGGTTCCACAAGTGCCGATGGTGATGGACGCCGTTCCCAGCGACCGTGTGCTTGGCTCGCTGGAAGGCATGATGGCAATCGCCCGAATGCTTGGCTACATCCTCGGCCCGCTGGTGGGTGGTTTTGTAGTGGAACAGTTCGGCAACGATTACAGCAATATCTGGTTGATTATCTTCTTCGGCTCGCTGCTCGGCGGGTTGGTTTTGCTGCCCGTCACTAAAGGCGAAGTCAAGACCGAAACATCTGCATAACATAATTCCGACCCTTTGAAAAACTCCCGAAAGAGCATCGGGACAGGTTAGACATCGAGACACTGAGAAAAAACTCCGTGCCTTCGTGTCTCTGTGGTTAGCCAAAACAAGGATATAGCGCGATGGAGAAAAAACTCCCCCTCTCGAAAATTGAATCGTATTTTGAGGCCTCGCTGGCAGATTGGAATATCCCCGGCGGCGCGGTTGCCATCGTGGAAGACGGCGAAGTCGTCTCCAGCCGCGGCTACGGCGTGCGTGAACTTGGCAAACCCGAAGCGGTGGACGACGCCACGCGCTTTGCCATTGGCTCATGCTCGAAGGCGTTCACGACGGGCGTCCTCGGCGCGCTGATGGATGAAGGCAAACTGAACTGGGACGACAAAATCGTCAAGTTCCTGCCCGATTTCAAGATGTACGACCCCTGGATTACGCAGCAGGTGACGGTGCGCGACATGCTCAGTCATCGCACGGGAACCGGGCGCAGTATCCGTGTGATGAACCGCGACCGCGTTTTCGACGCGGACGACTACATCCGCCGCATGGAATTCCTGCGTCCTGTGGGTGAGTTCCGCGCCCGCTTTGGGTACAACAATCCGCATTTTCTTGTGGCGGGCAAAGTTGCCGAAGTCGTCGGCGGGCAGAAGTGGAGCAGTCTGCTGCGGAAGTACATCTTCAAGCCGTTGGGCATGGGATCCACCACAGCAACCTATCAGGAGATGCTTGCTTCGGGTGCGGACAATGTCTCCAGTCCACACACCAATCTCGACGGCGGATTCGTCCCCGCGGAACTACGTTCGTTCGATCCCGTCCGACCAATCCCATGGACAGACTACGGCGAGAACTCAGCTGGCTCGATGATTTCAAACTTGCAGGACATGACCCGCTGGCTGAAACTCTTTTTGCAGGATGGCGCGTATGACGGCAGGCAGATTTTCAGCCCGCAGACCCTCGCCGAAATGACCAGCCCGCAGATGATTATCAAGCCGAACGAATCCGAAATGGAGCCGCTGTTTGCCGTCGGCTTGCAGTCCAACCTCATGTCGTATGGCTTGGGATGGTATGTCAGCGATTATCGCGGATATAAGATGGTCTTCCACCCTGGTCAACTGCATGGATTTGTGGCGGCGGTGGCTTTCCTGCCGCAGTTGAAAATCGGCGGCGTGATTCTGCTCAACGTATACCAGACCCTGCTCCATCCGATGCTCGGTTATTATTTGTTCGACGCGCTGCTGGGAATCGAACGCGATTACAGCGGTGAGATGAAGGCGCTGCTCGGTCAATGGCGGGCGGGGGCAGAGATGGAGATTCAGGGCATGTTGGCGTCGCACCCCGCTGAAGCGCAGCCCGCCCTGCCGCTGGAGCAGTTGACGGGAACATATGTCAGCAACCTGTTCGGCGAAATCTCGGTCAGCCTCGAAGGCGGCAAGTTGATTCACCGCTACGGCGAGACCGACCTCTTCACCGCTGACCTGGAACTCTGGCAGGGGTTGACCTTCGTGGTCGAGTATCGCAACAAAATCAACCCGCCCGAGTTTTTGACCTTCGTTCCCGACGAACAGGGCAGGGTGACGAGTTTATCGGTCAAGGATGTGGATGTCTTTCATCGAAAATAAAATTCAGCAAACCCAAGAGCAAACCACGGAGTCACGGCGACACAGAGAAAAGCCATTAAAAAAACTCCGTGACTCGGTGTCTCCGTGGTTCAAGCCCTTGTTTTTTTGAATCAGGAGCAAGCATGGCAAGAATCGCAGTTGCAGGTTTTCAGCACGAGACCAATACCTTCTCTCCCATCCCGACCACCTATGAAGACTTTGCCAGCGGCGGAATCAACACACCGGGCATTTTGAAGGGCGGCGACATTTTGTATTTTCAAAGCCGCGAAATGAACAACGCTACCAGCGGATTCCTGCACAAGGCAACTTCGCTCGGCTTGGAATGTGTCCCCCTGCTTTGGGCTGAATCCGAACCATCGGCTCAGATGTCGGCGGAGACCTTCGATCAATTGATGGGGATGTTTGAGGAGGCGTTCAAAACCTCCGCGCCTTTCGACGGCGTTTTTCTCGACCTGCACGGCGCGATGATTTACGGTGACCATCAGGACGGCGAGACGGAAATCCTGCGCCGCCTTCGCGCAATCATCGGGGAAGTCCCCATCGTCACCGCGTTGGATTTGCATGGCAACATCGCGCCCGAATCTTTCGCACTTGCTTCCGCGATGATTGGCTATCGCACCTACCCGCATGTGGATATTTACGAAACGGGCGAACGCTGCGCTGTGATGCTGGCTCACCTGCTGACGGGCGAACCCGTTTTCAAAGCCTTCCGCCAACTGCCGTTTTTGATTCCAACTTCCAGCCAGATTACATTCCAGGAGCCGCTGCGCTCGATTTATGAATCGCTCGACATGCTCGATGTTCTCTCCGCGACGGTCATGCTCGGCTTCCCGCCAGGCGACATCGAATGCGCGGGACCCTCGGTTTTTGCCTACGCCGAAACGCAATCCAAAGCGGATGCGGCGGCAGATGGATTGAAAGAAAGCCTGCTACAACACGAAGCGGAGTTCGTCTCGCGCCTGACGAAGATGGATGATGCCATCGAGCGGGCGATGGATTTGTCGAAAAATACAAACAAGCCGATTATTCTGGCGGATGTGCAGGATAACCCTGGCGGCGGGTCTGGCTCCGATTCGGTTTGGGTTCTCGAAGCGTTGATTCGGCGCGCTGCGCAGGATGTTGCTCTCGGCTTGATGTTTGACCCCGAAGCGGCAAACCTGGCCCATGCCGCGGGCGAAGGCGCGACCCTCGAAATCGACCTGGGTGGCAAGATGATGCCCGGTCACAAACCGTGCCGCGCCGCGTATCAAGTGGTGAAGTTGCTCGAAGGTAACATCGAAGGCACGGGTCCGATGGCAAAGGGCATGGTCATCAATTTGGGGAAGATGGCACTGCTCAAGGTCGACGGCATTTTCATTTCGGTTGCCAGCGTCCGCATTCAGGCGGCAGACCAGGCAGTCTTCACCGCGTTCGGCCTCGACCCGCGCAAGATGAAAATTTTGGTCTTGAAAAGTTTCGTCCACTTCCGCGCCGCCTTTCAAGAAATCGCGGGCGAAATCATCGAAGTCGAAGCGCCCGGCGCGGAGTTCGACGACCCCGCCAAGGTTCAGTACACACATCTGCGTGACGGGATGCGGTTGGGCGGCAAAGGTCCCGCTTTTGAAAGGAATCTACGATGAAGGAAGCAATTAGCGCGTTTGTGAATCAAACCATCCAACCCCACCGCCTGGCCGGTGTTGCGGTTGGGGTTGTGCGCGATGCCCAACCCGATTTTGCGGCAGGCTTTGGCGTGAGAAATTTGGAGAACGGGGAACCTGTCACCGAAGATTCATTATTTCATCTGGCTTCGATTTCCAAATTGTTCGTGGCGACTGCCGTGATGCAGTTGGCGGAGCAGGGGAAACTCGCGCTGACCGACCCACCCGAAAAGTACCTGCCTTACCTGAAAATCAAAAACCCGTTCGGCGCTGAGTTGACCATCGGGAATTTGCTTTCGCACACTTCGGGCTTCCCTGACGAGACCGATTACCGCTGGGACACGCCCGAACACGACGACCAAGCGCTAGAGCGTTACGTCCGCAGCTTGGATGTCGAATTGATGTTTGCGCCGGGCGATTCGTTTGCCTACTCCAATATCGCGTATGAGGTTTTGGGCGACCTAATTGCCAAAGCCTCCGAAATGTCGTTTGAAGATTACATCAAGACAAACATCCTCAACCCGCTCGAAATGACAAACAGCACACATTTCAAGAAGAATGTGCCGCCCGCGCTTTCGGTCACACCACACGTCGGCGACCTGACGACCCGCGTCTCGGCAATCTATCCCTACCATCGCGCCCACGCCCCAAGTTCCACCCTGCATTCGAGCGCGGTGGAGATGAATCTTTGGGCGGCGGCGAGCCTCAGCGGCGAAGCGAATGTTTTGCAACCAGCCACTTTGGATGAGATGTGGAAGTCCCGTGCAGAAGTCGGCAAATTCGAAAGACCCGGCACACGCATCGGGCTTGGCTGGTTCATCGACGCCCATCGCGGACTGCGGACAGTCTATCATTCGGGACAAGATACCGGTTTCTGCACCTATTTTATTTTGATTCCTGAAAAGGGGATTGGCGTGACGATTCTCTGCAACACTTCACCTGTCCCAGTGGAGGAAATCGCCTTCGGGATTCTGGACATCCTGCTTGGCTTCCAACCCAACATAATCAAGCCGCCTGTCATGTCTAAACTTGGAAGCGCATATCTCGAAAGCGGATTGGATGGAATGCGGGCGCGATATGCGGAATTGAAATCCGCTTCCCCGCTGGATTATGATTTCGGTATGGGCGGTTTTCTAAAAGCCAGCGGCGCGTTGCTCGACGAAGGTCAAAACACGCCGGCAATCGACATCCTCAACTTTGCGCTGGAAATTTTCCCCGACCACGCGGGCGGTTACGAACTGCTCGCCCGCGCCTGTTTCCAAAGTGGCGACATGGAAGGCGCAATACGCTCTGCCCTGCGCTCGCTTGAGATCGAGCCGAATAATCCGTTATTGAGAGCGCAAATCGGGCAATTGGGAAGTACGGGATAAAGGAGAGAAACATATTCCAAATCAAAGGAGACCAAAAATAATTCTCGTAGCGCATTGTGCTTTCAGCCAGAACGCGAAGATGGACAAAACCGCCTTCTACCCCGGCGCGAGATATGCTATCGATGGTGTACACCCTGCTCTTGTGTGGGAACATCAACAGATTGTAACAACCTGTAAGTGTACGCCTGCAACTGTGATCAAGGACCAGGGATGGATCTCTGGTGCTATGCTGGACCATATCGGCTCCACATAGAAGCGCCGTGTGTGGATTGCGAAAAAACTCAAAAGTGGCTGTATCAGCGAACAAAGGCAGGTGGAGATGATTAATCCTGAACTGTGGCGGTACAGAGTGCGAGGAATTATAGGCTGTTGCGCAAAAAATGAGATTACAGTTCGCAAAACGATCGACAGCCTGATCGCGACTTATTGTATCGAAAACGGGCACGATCTATTGCATAACGACAGTGACTTTGATGGATATGAAAAGCACTTGGGTTTGAGAGTCTAAATCCATGAAAGATGTAGGTACAACGGCGCAGTCGGACCTCAAAGTCAAGACCTAGTCACCTAGAGGTACTCGCCTGAAAATATTGTGATATTTTCTCTATGCTCGAAGTGGAAAGTGTACTGACCAGAACAGAAAAAGTAGGACAATAGTAGGGCTGATTGGATAAAACTCTTTGGAGAGACTGGAAACATTGGAGAAAAAGGCCTGTCTTAAGCGGAAAAGTTGGACATATTGGAAGTATTATTTCCATTTGACAGATTGTTCACGGCAGCCCAGATTCTTCTAAGCTGCGTTGTTGTGGGTTCGAATCCCGCCGGGGGCGCAAATGTAGGAAAAAGTTGACATAAGCGCCGCCATATCCCAAATATGGCGGCGCTTATGTCTTAATAGAAAAAGCTGTATGTCATATTTTGTGTCTTTCGTATCAAGGGTGTTGGAAATATTGGACAGGTTGTACTGAATTTATTTTGGATGGTTGTGAGCATCAGCCTCTTGCTCTATTGTTTACTGTGTTTTTTAGTTTACGGGTGGACTTCTGACTCTTAATCAGTACAAACCGAAAAAATCAGTTGCTCTAATCTGGGTCCGTAGCTCAATGGCAGAGCAAGCGCCTCTTAAGCGTTAGGTTCTCGGTTCGACCCTGAGCGGACTCACCAAATTCAGGGTCCAACACTCCAAAAGGATCATATTTTGATCAGGGTGTTGTACTCTGAACGTTTCTATGAGGTCTTCTACATGCTCAATGTCTGCTGTGACATAAATTGCAGGACGTTTTGGTAGCAGGTTAGCGAGGTGTCTCAATAGTGATGCGTTTGTGGATTTGTTTCAATGTGCCGCGGCTGGAAAAGATTTCCTCGATCCAACAGTAGTTCATCTCTTCAATTCGAACGGTCTCTCCGGCGAAAAAACAGCATTGTAGAAACCCAGGTAGGGGATGTCGTTTTCGATACAGTGGAGTTTGTAGCGCAGCCCCGCCTGAATCTCCTCATTGGGGTCATCCAGGTATTGGGCAAAATGCATCAGCTCCTGCATCTGAATCAGGCGCAGGAATAACGGCAGGCGCGCCAGCCAATCATCGCTCAACGTGTTCTCGCGGTTGTAACCTGTCATCACCTGTTCCATGTAACGATCCATGAAATCCCTGCGCTCCGCCAACGGACGGAACATCGTCCGACCGATGCCCCCTTCCCAGGCGCAGGCCAGATCGTACACAAACCAGAAGTAGCAGCTATCGTCGAAATCAAAGACCGTGATGTCACCGTTGTCGTAATCGACGGTGAAGTTGCCATCGTTGAAATCGTTGTGGATCAGCCCATAGGAATCGACATCCTTTGGAAGTGCGTGCAGTTCGGCGATGAGTTGGTCATATTTCTTTTGGATGACAGGCAATCGCTCTGCATAGGGGAAGCCGTTGTAATATTCCCATGTATGCCACTCGGGTCGGCGGATGGATTCACTCAACGGTTTATAGGTTTTCGTCAGCCGATGCATTTGTCCGAGGACCTGCCCCCAATTTTGGAAATACTCCTCGATCGGCACACCCTCTCGATAGCGATAGCCATTATCGGGCACACGCATCCCGCGTCCCTTATGAAATGAGGTGACGATGAACGGGATTTTCTCTGCGTATATCACTTCGATGAGATTCCCGTTTGGGGAGGTCACAGGTTTTGAAACACGCACGCCACCCTCAGCCAGGTAGTTGACGAAATGCAGTTCGGCCTGTATCAACTCCACGGGGCGGTCGGAGCGGAAGGAGATGCGCAAGATCCTTTGCTCTCCATCAAATTCATATTGATAGACCAGATTGGCACAGCCTTCGTAGTCATCGAATTTCTCCAAACGGTCTTTGGATGTGCCGAACAGACGGGCGGCATTATCGAGCACAAATTTCATTTCTATTCATGGATTCCTCTCATTCCCTGCTCTTTTTCGCGCCGATGATCACAAAAGCCACTCCAACGGCGATCATCCCTACTCCGACCATTGGATTGACCGCGATCAGGAATGTGACACCCGCGCCAATGAATGTAATCCCAACGGGAATAAAAGCCTTGTAATTGGGTTGCTGGTCTTTGTTTGTCATTGCCTGTCTCCTTTACATCACTCACTCAGATAATCTTCTTCAGCCTGCCGCAGATCTTTTAGATGGCTGTCAAAGTATTTTTCATTGAGAAAACCGATCCCCC
>JBFYRY010000278.1:0-5048 GCA_041302025.1 Chloroflexota bacterium
TTTTGGTAACAGCGCTCCTTCATCCAGCAATGAACGCCACTACGAAATATCTCACAGGGTCATTGGGTGCCTTGCTGCTCCTCTTATTATTCATGATATTTGTTGTCGTGCTTGATAAAATGTGGAGAAAGCTACCCGCGGAAAACCCTGCAATTTTTCAGGAGAGCCTGCAGGCTGCCTAACAAAGCGTGCACTGGACGCTGGGGTACGGTGCGGCATTTTCGAGCATTTTTCTGGCTTCGAGTTTTTTTCTGCTCCCGAACAGAGTCCGCCCCCGCCCCAGCGCCAGTAACGCAAACCGTTGGGCGGCTAAAAATGTGGAGAACTGCATACTACCTTCGATGGAAGGAACATTACAATGAATGCAAATTTCAATTTCCTGGAATTCTACGCAAACCATGGGCTAATGAGTAATCCAAGAGAACATGCATCCATATTCTCTGACTTGCCCGATGAAGTCCCTGCACTTTGTAAAGTGGTACACGGGCTGTTGATCCATGAAGGTTGGGCGAGGGCATATGGCGTATCCATGCCTGAGAATCGGAATCTGGAATCTGGCATCCGAATGGTTTCTAAGAAAATGGATCGAATCTTAGAACTTAATAATCGGCCATTGATTGAACCTAGGCCTGCCGAACAGCGCTTATTTAGTATCTGCCGAGACTTTGCTTTGCTGCTAACTACGATGCTGCGACAGAAAGGGATACCCGCACGCGTCCGTTTTGGTTTTGCAACCTATTTCTTTCCATCCAATGCCGTTGGCTATGGAGACCATGTTATCACTGAGTATTGGCACGCGCAGGAACAGAGATGGGTGTTGGTTGATGCGCAACTCGATGAACTGCAATGCGAAGCAGTTCACATAGCTTTCGATCCCTGTGATGTTCCTCGGGATGTGTATCTGACCGCGGATGTAGCCTGGCAACGCTGCCGAAATAAGGAAGCGGACCCGAAGAATTTTGGTTTTCTACCCGAATACACAGGCTTGTGGTACGTAAAAGGACACCTGGCCCGCGATATTGCCGCTCTCAACAAGATCGAAATGCTGTGCTGGGATTACTGGGGAATCTATGAAAGACACGATGTCGACTTGCCCGATGATGATCTTAAATTTCTCGACCAAGCTGCGAAACTATCTCTAGCAGGAAACGGAGCCTTGGGCGAACTGCGTTCTTTATACCTTCAGGACATGCGCTTACGCGTTCCCCCTGTGGTGAAATCCTGGTACGTGGAAGATGAAGAAAAATACCGTCTCGAAGAAATATTGGGACGGGATCTATCTCTGGTGAAGTATTTGTAAACCTACTTTGTCAGTGGTGTCAGGTTTGAAAGCATGAAAGAAATTATGGAGGTGCGAAGATGTATAAAATTGAGATTGAGATCTTTGAGGGGAAAGGCGGCAAACTTCTCAAGAAAGGGAACCGGATTATTTACCCGAATTTAGAAAAAGAAGGAATATGTCCTTGGATGTATCGTGGCGATGGTGAGCAAAGCTACCAAGTTGGGCAGAAGTTTGCTTATCCGGAGGATATCGGCAAATTATGTCCTTGGTTATTGGATAGTTTACATGGGGTTGTTCACGTACTCAGATTTGGAGGAACTTTGGGTTGGCGATATGGAGGAACACCCTATGAGAAAGAGATTGACTCAAAGGGAGTCACAACCGAATTTATTCGTTGCATAGATCCGACTGCAGCTGGCATAGTGGTAAAGGTGATAAGGACAAGAGTGAAGTGACATTACGGTAGTGATACGGCGCCGCCCAACCACCGCATGGAGGCCGACCGGGGGGCTATTCGCCCCCGAAAGGGATTCTGGCTCCAAAAATAGTCGCAAGTCCCGAAGTTGGTTCTGGTTAAGTCCCCCGGCGGCTCATGCGGGACGTTACGGCTGTGTATTGCCTGCGTCAGGTAAGGAAAAAATTTCCTCGGCTTGCTGTTGTGCTTCATCCAGCGCGGTTTGCACATCGGCGTTCTCAACAACGACCTGTCGCACCGCATCCTGGAACCGATTGGAAATTTCTCCCATCCGCGGATCGTTGAGAAAGGACAGGCTCAGGAACGGCATGTTCCTGGGCAGACGTTGGGCAACAGTCAACACATCCGGGGAGGCTCGCTGGGCATACTCGTCAGATTCGATCTGCCAGATCAGGGGCGGGATCTGTTCCAGAGAGGCTTCCTGGCGCTCTATAAGGAAGCTGATCCAGTGCCATGCAGTCTCGGAGTTGGGTGAACTCTGAGTGATAAAGTACCCATCCAGATAGGAAGGAACACTCGACGCTTGTGGTGAAGATTCATCCACTCTCGGCAGGGGGAGCACGTGACCTTGTACCGTGTACGTTTTCGCAAAGCCGAACATATCCATCCAATTCAACCAATATCCGCATGAACTGGATGATATTTGTTGATAGGTTTGATACTGGTTCTCAGTAACTTTTGGTGCCAGGGCATATTCAGACCAAAGACGGGCATACCATGTGACGGCTTCAACGTTGGCGGGGCTGTTAAGCGTTGGTTGAGTGGGTTCGGGCATTTGATCAAAGATTCCCCCGCCAAAAATGTAGGCAAAAGCAACAGGATCGTAGTATAGAGGGGTTGTGCAGAAACCATAGGAATGTAGACCTGATTCGAGGGAAGCACTCTGATTGTTGACCTGTCTGGCACTTTCCAATAGATCATTCAATGTGTAGTCCGGGTCAGACAGAGGAGTGGCGTCCGCGGCTTTGAAGCGAATGTCTTCATAGAACATCACTACTGGGTCAATGCCTGCCGGCACGCCCAGCTGGTGCTGATCGTACTGGAGCGCTTCCAGCGAGCCGGGGAAGAATTCCTGGAGAGGGAGGTCTTCACTTTTCGCGATAAACTGATCGAGCGGGTAAATGTCAACAAGTTGATCCGTTCCCAGGAATGTGATGTTTACCCTGATGACATCCGATTCCTGGAATTGCTCGTAAAACAGGTCAAACCCTCTTAACTGTTCTCTCACCGAGATCGGCACAAGTTCTATGATCACATCCGGGTGCTGTTCCTGGAACTCATTGGCTAATTTACTGTAATCTTCTTCATATCCCAAATAAGCGAAGCGGAGCACGATCGGCTCCGGTGTGGGTGCAGGACTTGGCACAACAGAACAAGCAGTACCTATAAAGATGATCAGCCAAAGGCAAAGTCCATTGCGCAAAGATACGTTCATGGCAAAGACCTCCTGAACTGAATGAAACAGTTCCTGCACGTTTTTCAAAACTTGCAGGCTAAGAGCGGGGATCCTCCTCCCGCCCAACGATCTGCCCATCCTGCAACTGCAAGACCCCATCCACATACTCATCCACCAGCGGATCATGCGCCGCCATCAGGATGGTACAGCCATCTTTTTGTACCAGTTCACGGAATAAAGTGAAGATTTCACGCGCAGTCGCTGTATCAAGTTTGCCGGTGGGTTCGTCAGCCAAAATCAATTGCGGACTATTCGCCAGTGCGCGCGCAATCGCCACGCGCTGCTGCTGTCCGCCCGAAAGTTCATGAACGCGATGGTTACGCCACTGCGCCAGCCCCACACGCTCGAGACAATGCTCTGCACGGTCGCGGCGCTCACGGTAACCCAGCCCCGCGATCTGCAAAACGATCTCCACATTCTCCAGCGCGGAATAGGTCGGGGTCAGACCAAACGCCTGGAAGATGAATCCGACGTTCGTGCGGTAGAAGCGGGTCAGGTCAACGTCGTTCAAGTCGCGCAGTTCGATTCCGAACACACGCACCGATCCGCTCGTCGGTTTATCCAATCCGCCAATGCAATTCAACAGCGTGGTCTTGCCGCTCCCCGAACGTCCCTTCAACGCGAGATAACTGCCCGCCGCCACATCCAGGTTGACACCGCGCAACGCATGGACTTCCTGCTGAACGCCCGTGCGATAGGTGCGCCACAGGTCGCGCGCCACGATCACATGCTCGCTCATCTCAGCCCCCATTTCTTCAACCACGCGCGCCAGCCGCGTTCGCTTGGCGCGTTGCTCATCTCAATAAAATGCGACTTCGCGTCCTGATGTCCCGCCGTGTCCTCCACCGCGCGGATCATAATGCCGCCATCCACCACTTCGAGCCGCACGTATCGTTTCATGTTCAACTGCTCGCGCAACTCTTTTGGGATTTGCAACCTGCCAGCGGAATCCAGCACGATGAGTTCGGTCAACGCTGAGGCATGATCCGCCAAATGATCAGCGGTTCCGACTCCCCCGTTTCTGCGGACTGTCTCCGAGGAGACTTTTCCATCCCGAATCGCCACCACCCGATCCACATGCCGCGCCAGGTTGAGATCGTGGCTGACAATGACGGTGGTGAGATTCAATTCCTGGTTGAGGTCTTTGAAGATCTGATAAATCTTCGCGGCATTGGCTTCGTCCACTTCGCCGGTGGGTTCGTCCGCCAGTAAAAGTTTGGGTTTGTTCGCCAATGCAACTGAAATTGCCACGCGCTGTTGTTCGCCGCCCGAAAGTTCCGAGAGTCTGTGCCGGCGGCGTTCGCTCAAACCAACCATTTCCAGCAGTTCATCGGCGCGGCGGCGTTTGGCTTTGGCGCTGGCGCCGAACAAGGTCATCGGCAGTTCGATATTTTTCTGCGCGCTCAAATACGAAACCAGATTGCGCGCGCTCTGTTGCCAGACAAAGCCGACAGTGTTCAGCCGGTATCGATCCAGCGCGCTGTCGGATAATTTGAGCAAATTCTGCCCGTTGACCATGATCCGCCCCGCGGAGGGGCGATCCAGCCCGCCGAGAATGTTCAGCAGTGTCGATTTGCCGCTGCCGCTCACGCCAACGAGCCCCATCAACTCGCCTGCTCGAACAACGAGATCAAGCCCCTGCAACGCGACGACATCATGCTCGGCGATCTGGTAGATTTTTACGAGATTGTCACACACAATCATGGGAGTGTTTTCAGTACCGGTGGTCATACCGTCTCTCCCAATTTGATCGCCTCGAAAATTTTCATCCGCCGCAATGAGACCAGCAATATCGCCAGCGTCACGCCGAACAGCACCGCGAACATGCCATAGAT
>JBFYRY010000420.1:0-2863 GCA_041302025.1 Chloroflexota bacterium
TGCTTCGTAGAAGAATATCTTCTCGCCTTCGCCGCGGTCGGTGAACAGTTTCTTTTTCCGGCGGTTGTGTGCGCGGTCGATCACGCCCATGGCGGCATCGAGGATGGTCTGGCGCGAACGATAATTTTGTTCAAGCAGAACGGTCTGAGCATCGGGGAAGTCCTGCTCGAAGCGCTGGACATTGCGCCAGTCCGCGCCGCGCCAGGCGTAGATGGAATTGTGAACCACCATGCCGTTGGCAATGTAGTTGTGCAGGTTTTCCACTTCGAAATCGTGGACTGTTCCCTGATAAGGTTCATGGGAAACATCCACGATTTCGTCTTCAATGATTTTCCCGTCTTTTTCAATTGCCACGATCATGGATGGATGAAGGTGACTCGCTGGCATCAGGTTGAATTTCTGGGCAATGGGCGTTTTGCCTTTGTCCACGAGAAATGCACCCACAACGATTTCAGCATCATTTGCCGCTGTGCTTAATTTTTGAGCAGCTTCCTGAATGTCGTCGTATTGCAGGCGGTTGACACCAACCCGCCAATTGTTCCTGCTTCGGATGCGAGGGTTATAGCCGAGTTCCTTCAATTGTTTTGCCAGTTTGGGTTCACTGCTCCACAAGTCCACGGGAATGTAATGGGGGTATTGCAGGTCCATTCCCAGATCGGTCATCAACTGACCGGCATTGGTATCGGTATCAATTTCTCTAAACAACTTATCGATGTAGTTTTGTGACATTCGCATGCGCCGCCCGCGCACGTGAAAGACGGTCATTGGAATACCGTAATAGGTGGAATAATACGCTTCCCAGTAATGCGCTTCATTTCTATCTTTGCAAACTTTCAGAACCCACATCCGGGTGGCGTTTTCCTGGTTGCTTCGAACCTGCAAGCCGATCTTTAGCATTGTGCCGTCACTGCGGGCATGGGACGCGATACCGATCCTGTATCCCATATCTTTCCGATACATTAGATAGACATAATGCCAGCCGGGCTTCATCCCCAGCCTTGCGAAGACAATATGATTGGGCGTGGATTTTATGGTGCGCCCTTTGCGTGTCTTGATAACAACCAGATTGCCGTTGAAGTTTCTTTTTCCAACATGGGTGATAAGCGATGTCATGGTCGAGCCGCGTCCGCTGGCGGCAATCACTTCGTCGCCTTTTTTTAAATTCTCGATTTCTTTTTGTCCATTTGGTGTCTGAATATTAGTTCCCGTTGGGAAACATTGATCGGGATCGCCCACGCAAAAGATGTTTCTATTAAAAGATGCGAGATGCTTTACCAGCGCGTATTGCGCCAGGTTCGTATCCTGGAATTCATCCACCAGCACGTGGCGGAAGCGCTGGGCGTACTTGTCGCGCACCGACGGGTTCTCCTCCATCAATCGCGCGGTGTACATCAGCATATCGTCGAAGTCCACGGCATTGCTGGCGACCAGTCGTTTTTGATATTCGGTGTACACACGCTTGACGATTTCATCTTTATAAGTAAGGGCGGGATAGTCGTCGGCGCGGATCAATTCGTTCTTGGCGCGCGAGATCGCCCCGAGCACACTGGCAGGAGATGCGCCCGCAGATCGAGTGGAACGTGCCGAGCATGATCCCCTCGATGGCTTGATCGGGCAACAGGCGTTTGACGCGTTCCCCCATCTCTTTCGCGGCTTTGTTGGTGAAGGTGACGGCGAGGATCTGCCACGGGCGGACTCCCTCCTCCGCAATGAGGTAGGCGATGCGCTGGGTCAGCACCCGCGTCTTTCCGGACCCGGGACCTGCCACCACTAAAACGGGTCCGTTCCCGGCTGTGACGGCGGCGCGCTGTTGAGGGTTGAGTTTATCGAGGAAGTCCATTGGAATGATGAATTATGAAAGATGAAGGATGAAAACAGTGAACAGTCATCAGCGGCGAGGGAAAGAATATCCCGCAGGATTGTAGTTCCATTCCTGCGGGACGTGTCTACCTGTTTGCGTGCCTATCGGCTTGTGTACTACAACTGAGACGTGCAGTTCGGACAGCGCTTAGCCTTGATGGAGATGGTTGTGAAGCAGTGCGGGCATTCCCTGGTGGTGGGAGCCGCCGGGGCGGGAGCAGGCTCCGGTTTCTTCATGCGGTTCATGGCGCGCACGATCAGGAAAATTACGAAGGCGACAATGGTGAAGTCTATGATGGTCTGCACGAACGCGCCCCACTTGACCACCGCCGACCCGACCGTGAGGGCTTTCTCGGCGAGGTTGACTCCGCCGAGTACCAGCCCGATCAACGGAAACAGCACATCGTTCACGAGCGAAGCGATGATCTTCCCGAACGCACCGCCGATGATCACGGCAACGGCCAGGTCAATGACATTGCCCCGTATGGCAAAATCCCGGAATTCTTTTAGCATGATGGTTCCTCCTGATGGAATAATGATGAACTTTGAGTATTCTACCTTTTGGAAGGGGGGATGTCAACGAAACGGCAAAATCAATGGATTTTCAGTGCCTGATGAAAGCCATCCACACTGAAGTATGATTTCATATAGTTCTGGAGAACTGTTTTTGGGTAAATATTTGCCCAGACGCCCGATTTCATGGTAGCGCTTGTTGACGCTACTGTGGAATTAGTTATAATACAACTCCGAGTAGTGGACAACATCCACAAATGCACGAGTTTCAGTAACGATGTTGTTGTATGAGTTTCTGACTTGGAAAGGAGGTCCCATTCTAAAGGAAGCAGATACATTGTTGTGCAAGAGATCCTGTAAAACCTTACGTCCCAAATACAAAAAATTTCTAGGAGGAGGATTCTGATGAAGAATCGATTAATGTTCGTTCTCGGTCTGTTGGTCGCTGTGAGCATGGTGCTCGCCGCCTGCGGACCTGCCGAAACTGCAG
>JBFYRY010000279.1:0-5018 GCA_041302025.1 Chloroflexota bacterium
CACATAAATGAGCGTGTACTCGCCGATGTGCGCGCGTCCCCAATACCAGTGATCCATCACTTCGTTCAAGCCGACGTTGCCCCAGTTGTGGTCGTGATAGCCCGTGCCTTTCACGTTCCGCGTTTGCCCATCGTAGGTGAGCGTGCCTTCAACAGTCCCGTAGGGAACAGATGGAAGCCAGCCGAAGAAATGATCGAGATCGCCGAAGTAGGCTTTCCCTGCGCCAGGTCGCCACGGCGGGACGATGCCCGTGAAGGTTAGATCGGCGGCGAGACCGTTGCCTTCAAAGTGGACTTCATAACGATGCAAGTTGCCGCGTGTCCAATTGGGTCCGATGCGGACATCGCACGATTCTTTCTCAGCCTTGAATTGGTCCGCGGGAAAGAAGAGGGGACTCATCGTTTTGGTGCCGTCGGAACGCGTGATTGTCAGCGAGACGAACGGCTTGAGCGGACTGTTGCGCTCGATGAGCGGCTTCGTGCCGAAGACGATCACGGCGGTCGAGCCGTCGTCAAAGTGCGCGTCGTAGTACCACCACTCGAACGAACCGCGTCCTGTGTCAATGCGAATGCCATCCTCCCAGGGAGCGATGGTTTCGGTCAGACCGTCGCGTTTCAGGAATTCAGGGGTAACGCCGAACATGACTGGTTTGGGCATGGGTGATCTTTCTTGATTTTGATTCGTGTTCAAAACTCTAACCACGGAGACACTGAGTCATGGAGTTTAAAATTTTCTCAGTGTCTCCGTGTCTCAGTGGTTCAAGTGTTTATTACTTGTCTGTCAATTCCCCCAACCGATCTACGTATTCTTCCAACACAGCGAACGCGTCTTCGATGGGTTGGGTGGATGTCATGTCCACGCCCGCGGTTTTGTACACTTCCATTGGCGGCATGGACGATCCCGCCTTGAGAAAGTTGATGTGGTCCTGCGCGGCGTTCGGCATGCCATCGAGGATGCGTTTGGCGATGGCGTTCGCGGCAGAGATGCCGATCGCATATTGGAACGAGTAAAAGTCGATGTAAAGATGCGTGGTGAATGTCGCCCAGGTGATGCCGACGCGGTCGCGGTCCAGGTCCATTTCACCGCCGAAGCCTTCGCTGAACAGGTCAGCCATCAGGTTGTTCATGTAGTCGGCGGTGAGTGCACCACCTTTTTCGGCGCGCTGATGCGTCTCGAGTTCGAAGCGGGCGAGCATGGGCATGATGAAGAAGTAGCGATGGAAGTTGCCCATTGCCTCCTCCAGCAATGCGATCTGGAAGGATTTGCTTTTATTGGTTTTGAGCAAATGGGCGCGCGTCATGGCTTGATTGAAGTTGGATGCGGTCTCTGCGACGATGGATGGATAGGTGTAATAGACCATCGGCTGGGCGCGGCTGGCGTACCAGGCATGGATGGAATGTCCAAGTTCATGCGAGAGCGTGCTCATACTGCCGACGTCGTCGGTGTAGCTCATCATGATGAAGGGATGCGTGTCACTTGGCACGCGCGTCGAGAATGCGCCTTCGCGCTTGCCTGCGTTCGGCGACCAGTCCACCCAGCGGTCTTCGAGACAGCCCTTGCGCATGGTGCTGATGTATTCATCGCCCATCGGAGCGAGACCCTCGCAGATCCAATCTACCGCAGTCTCGAATGGGACTTTGTGTTTCTTGGTGGTGAGCGGTGCCCACACATCATACGGATGCAACGTCTTCACCCCAAGCGCCTTGCGGCGGATGCGCCAATACTTGTGCCAGAGCGGGAGCTTTTTCTGGAAGATGTTCAGCAGGTTATGGAACATCTCGACGGGCACGTCACCGTTGAAGAGCGTGGCTTCGAGCGCCGAATTGAACTTACGTGCCTTCATGTTGAACACGTTCTGCTTGATGGATGCGGCAAGGTTGCCCGCCAGCGTGTTCTTGTACTCGAGATATTTGTCGTTGTAATTTTCCCAGGCGGTCTTGCGTGCCTTGCGGTCTGTTGAATGCATAATCGAGTTCTTCGTGCTTTGGGTCAACTCCAACTTCCTGCCTTCGCTGTCTTTTGCAGGCTTGAACTTGAAATCGGCATTGGCGATCATCCCTGCCGTGGAGCGGACTGCGCCGAACGGGTCGCGCAACATGCCCATCAACTCTTCCACTTCTGCGTTGCGGACATGCGCCTGCTTGCGGAACAGGTCATTGACGAAATGCTCGTACAGTTTCATGCGCGGGTCGTCCTTGAGCCACCCGCGCAGTTTTGCTTCACCCATGGACAACAATTCTGGTTCCACAAAAGAGGTCGCCGCGCCCACCTGAGCCAACGCGGACATGGCTTTGCCATTCATCGCCGCGCCTTTTTCGTCATTTGCATCCACCGCGCTGGACATGGTGGCATACACGCGCACCCTCATCGAGCGCTGTTCGAGCGCGTCCAGGGCTTTGACTGCCTCGAGGAAGGTATCCACGCTGTCGCCGAGATGTCCCTTATACTTTTTGATCTCGGGCAGGGTGTCGAGGATGTTTTGTAATTCGATGTCGAATGCCTCGGATGAATCAAAAACACTTTCGGCGTTCCAGGTCTGGTTCTTTTTTACTTTAGAGCGGGGCAGGGGGGTGGGCATGATTTTATTTTCCTTTCGAATGCAGTTGATTATTTATGGCATCAAGCCAGCATTGCCAAGCCTGTCATGGATATCGGGGAATGCGTCCGCCTGCTCTTGTGTGACGATATTTTCCGCCACCAGCGCGGACAGGATGGCTGCTTCGCGTTCTGTGGTGTTATCCCCGCTGTTGACCAGTTCGGGGTGCTCGATGCGGTATTTTTCCATCGCGTCGTGGACGGTGACGAAGAGATCGGCTTCCGCTTGAGTGACGACACCTTGCTTCACCGCTTCTGCCAAGATCTCAGCTTGTCGTTCGGCTTGAGCAGTTGGGTCGTAGGGAACGCCTCCCATGCCAGTGCCAGGCTTCACAGTCCCGGCGCCGAGCGCACGCATGTAGTTGATCATATCCCAGCGAGCTTGTTCATCGAGGGATTTCCACGGAGGCATGGATGTGCTGAAAGGTGTGCCTCCCTCGCTGACGCGCCAGAAGAGGTAATCGTCTGCCATCATCTGGCTGGTGTGCGCTATCGGTGAAGGTGCGGGATCGAGTGCCGCACCGGCAGGACCGTCACCCATGCCGCCGTCTCCGTGACAACTGGCGCAGTTTGTCGCATACAGTTCTGCCCCGCGTTCGAGTGACGCTTCGTCTGCCTGGACAGGATTCTTCAACCCCGCATACTCGGCAGGGATCTGCGCGTGATGACGGTTCATCATATTGTCGTTGCCCATGCCCATTTTGGGGTGGGTCTCCTCTGCTTGTGGAGCGCAGGCGGCGAGGATGATAATGGATAGAACGATCAGTGGAAGCTTTTTCATTGATTTCCTTTTTGCTTTGCAGGTTGTGGAGTGTTCGTAACTGTCGCGCTACAAGCGTGACCTACATTCATTGCCAATGTGCGTGATGTTTCTTTGACAGCAGTCTCGTAGATCACGTCTGTGACGTGACGGTTTGTGGAGTGTTCGTAACTTTCGAGCGGGGCAGGGGAGTGGGCATGATGGAGATTCTCCTTGTGTGTTGCACCAAGTGTATTACAAAAATGGAACTTCGGAGAATTCGGTGATCTTTGCCGTTGCCTGACCGGCTATTTGATCCTTGTGCCTCTTCCCCAGAAATCCCACAGGGTTGGGGAACCGTGCTGAATGAAGATCCGCATGAACCACGCAGCGCACGCAATGCCGACCGCAACCGGGAGGATGAGCCAGATCACCGCGCCTGTTTGCATGATGCCTTCCACCTCTTCCCTGGTGTGTTTGGGGCATGACCAGATCTGGTCATCCTCCAGAAGCGCAATATAACTGTGCTCGAAATATGGCGAGCCCGCCAGGGTAAGTTGAACTGCTTTTGCTTCGGTGGGAAGTTCCCCGAACCAGGGATTGAACCAGGTGGGCGCATCCTTGTGCGACAAGAACCATGTATCCGTGTCGCACGCCTGCCACCGGTTTTGTTCGTTACAGTAGGTGGTGCCATCCTGTGCCTGTAAATAGACAACGTTCTTGAAAAAACCGGTCACGCGCATGTCTTTCATCGGCGCAGACTGCAGGGACTTCCAATCCGTGCAGTTCGTGAACCCAAGAATGTTGAGGATCGTCAGGAACGCCCAGATCATCAGCACTCCCAACCCCACAGGAATGATGCTGTACCACGGCATGGAATAGGTGATGAGGTGTCTGGGCATGTACTTTGTTTTAGTGTATCTTTGCAAAAAATCTCTTGTGGATATTCCTGGCCACACGTGTTCAATCTTTTGCGGCGTATTTACCAACGCGCATGGTGTTCTTCTGCGAACCCGATCAGGTCATGGATCTCGAGCGGCGTGCCGTCGTCGAGAATGACGCGTCCGTTATAACGCCCGAACATCTGATGGACTTCGCTTGTGATGATGGCTAAATTGGTTTTCGCGGTGCGGTCTTTGAAGGGGGTGAAGGTCAGGTCGAGACGCCCCTCGTCATCGCGGAATCGCCAGGGTTGCATGTAATCGCCTGACGCTGACGCGTAGTCGAAGGGAACCTTGCCAAGTTTGTGCACGCGTCCGTTCAGGATGACCGCGTTCTCGGTGGCTTTGCTCAGGTCGCCAAAGCCCTGTCCCAGGTTCAAGCCGATGGTTCGTCCGTCGGGCAAAAATCCCGAAGCGCTTGCCCAATTCCAAAAACTTTGATATTCCCACACGCCGCGTCCCCAATCCAGTGAGCCGATGCAGGTCTCAGGTCGCAGTTCTTCGCGCACGTCGCCATATTGGATGTGTCCCTGCGCGGGCATGCAGTTGATCTTGGTGTTGTCGTAGAAGCGTTTGTCGCCGATGGGGATGATGATGTTCATGGACTCGTGATTCGGCTGGGTACGCAGAACGATGTCAGCGTGGATGCCGCGTCCGTTGTTGAACCCAGCCCAATGGACGTCGATGAAGCGTTGCTCTCCATCCGCTTTGAAATTTAACGAGACCTTGTCGTTCTTGAAGGA
>JBFYRY010000054.1:0-17509 GCA_041302025.1 Chloroflexota bacterium
ATATAAGCCGATCACTGCATCGCGAATGAAAATCACCACCACTCCACCGATCAACGACAAGGCAACAGCAAGGATCGTGAAGCGGCGGCTGTATTCGAAAGCCGTGTCCTTGTCCTTTTCGCCGATTTTGTTGCCGACCATCACAGAGCAGGCGTTCCCCAGACCAATGAACAAGACGAATACAAGTTCCTCGATGGTTGCGTTGATGTTGATCGCCGCGATGGAGTCGGTGCCGATGCGGGCGTAGACCGCGTTGTAGGTGGTGATACCGAACGACCAGATGACTTCGTTGATCGCGGCGGGCATGGACGTGCGCAATACATTGAACAGGAAGACACGGTCAAAGTGGAAGAAGGTGAATGGGTTCGCGGCAAGCGGGGTTTTGAGTGTGTAAACAAGGATCAACAACAAGATACATTCGAAAGACCAGCCAATGGCTGTCCCAATGGCGGCGCCGCGCACGCCCAAGGCGGGAAGTCCGAAATGACCAAAGATAAGTGAATATCCAATGGCTGTTTTCAAAACGATCGAGACTACCGATACGATCATTGTCATGGTCACGAGTGTGATGCTTCGCAAAACAGAAATATATGAGACCGTGATCGCCATGAAGACGTAACTCAACCCCACAATGCGGAGGTATTCACTGCCCAATCGAATCACTTCAGGGTCTTCGGTGTAGAAACTCATCAGTCGTTCGGGGATCAAGGTTGCCGCGAGTGTGAACAACGCCGCGACATAGATCGCCAGGACAAGACAGATCCCCAACACCTTACGGATGTTTTCTGTGTCGCCCTTGCCCCAATATTGCGCAGTGAAGATCGCCATGCCGCTTGTCGTGCCGAAGAGGAAGAGGATGAGCAGGAAAAAGATCTGGTTCGCCAGCCCAAGTGCTGCGACAGACGCCTCCCCCAATTGCCCGACCATGAGCACGTCGATCATGTTGAGCCCGGCAGTGATGAGCTGTTGGAACGCGACCGGAACAGCCAATGCCAGCATGGCACGGAAGAAGTGTTTGTCGCTGAAGAAGGAGAGGGACATGGGGAAAGGATGAAGGATGAATGGAAAATAGAAAGTAGAAAGTGGAATAACTGTTGACTGGTTACTTTCTCACTGATTACTGCTCACTGTTCACCGATTACTTGTCATCCGGCGCTTCTCTCACGATGTAGAGCGGCCTGCCTTTGGCTTCGTCGTAGAGACGTCCGATATATTCGCCAAGGACTCCGAGCGAGATGAGTTGCACACCGCCGAGGAAGAGGACGGCGATCAGGGTGGTGGTTTGTCCCTCGAAGAAATGTGTCCCAGCCAGGCGCAGGAGGGCGACAACGGGAATGGCGACAATGGCAACGCTCGCAGAGATAAAACCGAAGAAGGTGGCAACCTGCAACGGGAAGTAGGAAAACCCTGTGACCGCGTTCACAGCCAGTTTGAACATTTTGCGGAAGGGATATTTGGTCTCACCTGCCTTGCGCGCGGCACGTTTATACTCCACGCCGACCTGTTTGAACCCCACCCAGGCAGACATGCCGCGCAGGAAGCGATGCCGCTCGCGCATGCGGTTCATCACATCCACCACCTTGCGGTCCATCAGGCGGAAGTCGCCGGTATCGAGGGGGATCTTCACGTCGGTGATGCGGTAGATAATGCGGTAGAACAGCGAAGCCGTCCAAAGTTTGAACCATGATTCGCCCTCGCGTTCGGCGCGCACGGCAAAGACCACTTCGTTGCCTTCCTTCCATTTCTTCGACATTTCCAGGATGAGTTCGGGCGGGTCCTGCAGGTCGGCGTCGGCCCGGCGGTGACGGCAACTTGATGACCAAAGTTGCGCGCAAAGATGACCGGACGTATGTGCCTGTCCTTCTGCGCCATGTCGCGGATGATGTCCGATGAGCCGTCGGTGGAGCCGTCGTCCACGAGGACGAGTTCCCAGGGTTCGCGCGTGGATGTCATTACTTCGGTGATGCGGCGATGGAGTTCGGGAAGATTCTCCCTTTCGTTGAAGATGGGGGCAATGATCGAGTAGGTGATTTTCATTTTGGGTTTTCTTTCGAGCAGGATTCGGTCCGAGTGCAGATCCCGCTTGTGAGGTCGAGACAGGCTTGGGGGAGTCCGAGGCGGGTTTTTATCCCTTTGATTTCCTGAGTTTGAGTCCCTTGCGTTTGGGCGGGTTGACCTTTTCCGGCGGCGCAACGAATTGCTCATCGTCCATCTCGTCAAAGGCGGGAAGTCCCAGGATCTTTCGGCGCAAATATCTCACGATCACGATCACGGAAGCCAGCAGGGGCACCACCAGCAATGCGCCAAGGATGCCTTCGAGAATGGTCGCAACGATGATGACGATGAAGACCAGCCCCTCGTTCATGTGGACACTGCGCCCCATGATGATCGGGCGCAGGAAGAAATTCTTGGCGTTGATAAGAACCAGGTAGATCGCGATCACCAGACCGGCGATCCAAAAATTGGAAAGCGGTATCCAGCTGGAGCCTTCGAGCAAAGCCACGCCAGCCGCAAGCATGACGGCGATGAAGGGACCGACATCGGGCACCAGTGTGAACAACCCCGCAATGACGCCCAGCACCAGCGCGCCGGGAATGCCCATGATGAGCCATACGATGGTGAATACCACCCCAACGATGAGCATCAAGACGATCTGCCCGCGCAGGTATGCCATCCATATATTTTTGATGCGCCTGTAAAGTTCTTCCATTTCGGGGCGGTATTCGGGCAGGGCGAACGAAAACATGTTTTTGCGCATCCCGTTCCAGTGGGATAACAGCAGATACACGCTGACCAGGATCACAAGGAACCACAACACACCCACCGAGGTGGTCTCCAATAGCGAGAGGATCTCCTCCGGCAGGGGGGCAAGCAAAGTATCCTGCACCTGCAGAAGATTATTCGCCCAGCCCTCGAGGTGAAATACCAGGTTGCCGAACGTCACCGGCTTCGAAAGCGTGGCGCCGAGTTGTGCTGAAAGGTCAAGCAGGTCTTCGACCACGATCTGCGCTTCATCGTAAAAGATCGGTGCCAGCGCGGCAGGCACACCCACCAGCAGGATCACCGATGTAAAGAACACAATATTCACGGTCGTTGTGCGCTTCATTTTCGTGCGCGAGGCAAGCATCTCGATGCCCGGATTCAGCAGGTATGCCACAAACCCGGCAAGCACAAAGTTCCTCACAGCGTCACGCGCATAAAAAACGAACGCGATAAACGCGGCAAACAACAATATGCCGGCAACATAACGGAACGTAAGCGACCATTGATTTTTTTCGTTCATAAAACCCTTTTGACTGCGTCCAAAGTTGGTTCGATGACCGGAGCCTCGACAACCGCCTGCATCGCGGCGCGGACATCCTTCAGTCCGCTCCCTGTATTTAACACCAGGATGGGATCTTCGCCTCCCACCACGCCTGAGGCTGTTGCCCTAACCAGACCGGCATACGCCGTTGCCCCAGCCGGTTCCGCGAAAACGCCCACCCTGCCGAGTTCCGCGATGGACCGGATGATCTCGGCATCTGATACATTAACGTACGTGCCGCCCGTTTCCTTCGCGGCGCGGACGGCTCGCACGCCGTCGCGCGGCAGGTCGACCGAGATCGAGTCTGCAATTGTCTTTGCTGAGACGGGTATGATGGTCTCGGTGTTCCCGTGGAAGGCATTCGAGATCGCGGCGGAACCTTCCGCCTGCACGCCGATGATGCGCGGCAGGCGTGTCATCCATCCGAGATTCACCAGGTCTTTGAAGCCCTTATGGATGCCGGAAATGATGTTGCCATCCCCCACCGAAACAAAGACCGTCAACGGTTTGTGATCGGTTTCATCACCGACGCGCTTGTGGAATTCGCGGTGCGCCCCCTTCCACCATTCCCAAATTTCGAATGCGGCGGTCTTCTTTCCCTCGGCAGTGAACGGATTGTAGCCCGTGTTGCGGCAATACCAGCCGAACTCCTCCGCGCATTTGATGGTCAGGTCGAACGCGTCATCGTAGGTGCCATCCACGAGAATGACCTTTGCACCGAAGATGAGCAGTTGTGCCACCTTCGCCTGCGGCGCAGATTTTGGGGCGAAGATCACGGCTTTTTGTCCCACCGAAGCAGACATCCCTGCGAGAGCCGCGCCGGCGTTCCCGGTGGAGGCTGTCACCACCACGTCGGCTTTAAGTTCCTGTGCGCGCGCAACAACGATCGCGGAGGCGCGGTCCTTGAAAGAGGCTGTTGGGTTGCGCGACTCATCCTTCAGCCACAGGTATTGCAGACCAAGTTTTTCGGCAAGGGAGGTCAATTTGAAAACGGGAGTCCCGCCCGCGGCGTGGAGCGGAGTCGAATCCCCATCCGGCATGGTCACCGGCAACAGCGGACGATACCGCCACAGCGACGGGTCGGTACGTGAGAGAATATCCTCCGGCTGGTATTTGTTCTTGATGGCATCGTAATCGAGCGCCACATCCAAATTCCCGCCGTCCTTCGGACAGGTATAAGTCACTTCACCAGCGGCGTATTCAGTCTGACATAACGAACAGCGGTAACCGACGAATTTGCCCATGTGATTTCCTTTGTTTCCCCCATTGTACCCTGATGACCGGTCTTAACCAAACCGGTGCCGGTCTGTGGTTGTCACCGCAACTCACCCGGCAAAGACCGCGACTCCCCGCTCGCACGATCCACCAATTCCCAATCCACGATGCATTCCGCTACAGAAGTGCCGTCCGCGCGCGTGATGCCGACATAGCGCGAACCGCCCGTCCCGTTGACCTGAAGCGGATGCGTGGAAATGTTCAACGTCTCACCCCAATTCGCAATCGACGTGTACTGGATGTGAACCCGCTTCGTGACTACGCTCAAGCCTGCTTCCGCTAATTTGGCAGGACTCCATCCCCAAGCCGCAAACTCCTGCGCCGCAACCTCCTCGGCGTAATTGACATGGATCACATTGTTGACGTGTTCATATACGTCCAGGTCCATCCACTCCACTTGTCTCTGCATCGTAAAGGCGTTTTCAATCTTCGCAACTTTCGGAAAACGCTCAAACAGAAACACACGCGGATTCTCAAGCCGAAACCTTTCAACCGCTTCTTCAGGCAGGGTCTTTGGTCGTCCTGTTTTTGCGTCCATAAAGACAACTTGTTGCGTCCCCTGTGCGATCACATCATCGCTGTCCTTGAACTTCAACTCGAAACAACGTGTCCCGCGGACACCTTTCCAGTTGACCATCCAAATCGTCAACCCGAACTCATCATTGTGCCGCAACGGACGGAAAAACCGAATCTCCGTCTCGCGAATCACCCAGAATATATCGGGGTTCTGGCTGTAGTTCACATCCCAACCCAGCGCAACGCCCCAATCCCAGGCGGTTTCCATGAGATAACGCAGGTAATTCGCCGTGCTGACTGTCCCGCTGGGATCCAGTTCACCCCAACGCACACGGAACGTACGAGTAAAGATTTTAGACATGGGTTTGATTTTACTTGATACAAAACCAAAGGTGACAGTCACTTTCGCGAAGCGCTCCCGCAACAAGGCGCAGGGAGAAAAGTGACTGTCACCTAATTCAGGCTTGAAACCTTGCGAGTCCGTTTTGAAATTTGACAATAAGCGAGGGATTGCGAAAAAGTGTATAATCCCGACAGAAGTTCAGGAGAAAGAATATGGTAACGACAATTCAAATTCGCAGGGAAGGGACAATCTCATTGCCTGCCGAGTTTCGCGACAAGTACGGTTTGGAAGAGGGCGAAACCCTCAACTTTATCGATTTGGGCAACGGTTCATTCCTGCTGTCTCCCCGAAGTTCGCGTGTAGATGAACTCGCCGATACAATCCGCACGGATTTGGAATCCCGCGGCGAGTCATTGGAATCCATGCTAAAGACATTGCGCGAAGTGCGGGCAGAGTATGCCGCAAAAGACTCCTGAAATCTTTTTGGATACCAGTGTGATCATTGCCGCGGTCATGTCGCCAACAGGCGGCGCGCGTCTGCTGTTTCATCTTTCCCAGTCAGAAACAATTCGCTTGATAGTCGGAAAAGGTGTATTACAGGAAACCGAAGAAGTTTTAAAACGCAAAGCGCCTCATCTATTGGGACTGTTGGCACAATTGCTTGATGAGGCAAATATCGAGATCGGCAAAACCCCAACATCAAAACAGTTGCGCCAGGCAGTATCTTTGGTTGAGTACGCCCCAGATGCAAATGTTCTCGCGCAAGCCATTTCAGCGAAGCCCAATTGGCTCGTCAGCCATGACAAGGAACACTTTGTAGGCAACACGGCATTGAATGATCTGCCATTCAAAATTGGCACACCTGGGGATGTAATTGCATGGCTACGTTCTCGAACGGGATAAATATCAGGTCTCACAAAACGGACTCTCGGTCTTGAAACCTTGAGAGTCCGTTTTTTTTCTTGGACGAATATCCCTTAATATCATATGTTTGGGTACAATCAGGGTATGGGAAAATTCAAACGAATTCTTTCTGATATTGGTGGGGTAATAGTAATGTTGCTTGGCTTTATTATCGCAGGTTATTCTTGGGCAACAACAATTTCAGATATAAAACCAATCATAAATGATTGGCGGATTGGTATTGGAATTGGCATCTTAATATTCTTTCTTAGTACATTGTTCTTCATATTACGATTGTTTGGAAATTTCACATGGTCAGAGCCAGAAATTGTCCTCACACCCAAGGTATACGATGATCACTCAGATGGCTCGTTCTACCAAAATGCACGTCTAAACGTTTATAACAATGAGCAGATAGAAATAACAGATTGTTTTGCGACTCTTATAGATGCTTCTGACTACATTGAAGATGATCATAGGACATTGCAAGATCGTAGGGCGAGCAATCAACGTCTTCGATGGTCCCAATCTGGATTTTCAAATGATAAATGTGAACTTGCAATACCACCGAAAGACTCTAGGGATATCAACGTAGTTCATACAAAGAGACATTTTGAATATTTAGCTTGTGGTAAACCAATATCTTCAAATATTATCCTCGGGACTCGGTTGTATCTTGTAAAAATAAGATTAGATGGAAAATTTAATGGAAAAACTATGAAACCATTGTTATTTAATGGCTATTTATACTATGGAGGGGAACTATATTTTGAAGAAGGGGATTGGATGAAAGACAAGCGATTACCAATACCGAGACCAGAGAAAGAAGATATCAAAAAGAAAAAAAGAAGTCTTCCTTAGTGAAGACTTCTCAAAGGTCTTGATGAAGTTGCCCATCCAACAAAGATTCAATTAATCTTTTAATTTATTCCCTTCCCTCTCCCAAATCTCCCTCGCAATAACCTCCTGATCCACAGGCAACCTATCCACCCGCACACCCACCGCGTTATAGATCGCATTCGTAATGGCAGGCGTGGTTGGAATACTGCACATCTCGCCCACTCCCTTCGCGCCATACGGACCTGCTTCCACGGGATGCTCCACGATAATGGATATGATCTCAGGCGTGAGCATAATGCCAGGGATGCGGTAACGTGCCAGATGGTCGGTCACGACATAGCCATTTTCAACGATAAATTCCTCGGTGAGACAGTTGCCCAGTCCCATCATCACGCCGCCTTCGACTTGTCCCTGCAAACCCAGCGGGTTGACCGCCATGCCCACGTCGTTGGCGGAGATGACTTTCAGCACGCGTACTTCACCCGTCAATTTGTTGACTTCCACTTCCGCAGCCTGGACACCGAACGAAAAGGCAAAGTGCATGTCACCGCCTTCACCAAGCGGCTGGGTCTTTGGCGCTTCATATTCATAGCGGACGCGCGGCTGTCGCCCAAGCGCGGTCATTTCCTTGTAGATCTCTGCGTAGGTCAAGGAATGTCCATTGACGTGAACGATGCCATCCTCATAACGGATCTGTTCAGGGCGGATGTCATATTTCTCAGCCATGACGGCAGTGATCTCATCGCGCAGAGTCTTTGCCGCATAACGGGATGCATTCCCTGTCACAAAGGTTTGTCTTGATGCCGTGGTCGGGCCGCCATTCGGAGTTAAGTCCGTATCCATCACCAAAACTTTTACGCGCTCAGGTGACACAGACATTTCCTCCGCGACAATCGTCCGCATCACGGTGACGAGTCCCTGCCCCATCTCCGCGGCAGAACTGCGGACCTGGAAGGTGCCGTCTGCGTAGAGTTCCACGTCCGCACCAGATTTGTCAGGTGCACCACCGCCAAGACCCGTGTTCTTGTATCCCGCTGCAAAGCCCCAAGAGCGTACCAGGTGCGGGGTATCAGGTATCAGGCGGGGTTTGAATACTTCTTCAGGTGATAAACCTGACACCTGACACATGGCACCTGACACCTTATCAATACATTCCATCAATCCTACCGACTCGCGTAATTCCTGTCCCGTGTTCGTGATGCTCCCAACATGCAATGCATTCATCCGACGCAATTCAACAGGTTCGATGCCCAACTTCTCGGCGAGCATATCCATCATCGACTCGACCGCGAACGCTGATTGCGTCACGCCGAATCCACGGAACGCGCCCGATGGCGGATTGTTGGTGTACATGGCATAACAATCGGCGCGCACATGCGGGATGTCGTACGGTCCCGCTGAATGCGTGGTGGCGCGCGTCATCACCTTTTCACCGAGCGACGCGTACGCGCCCGTATCGCCATACAGTTCGGTCTCGCACGCTACGAGCCGCCCATCCTTCTTCGCACCGATCTTTACACGGATCTGCGTGGCATGACGCTTCGGATGCACGAGCAAACTTTCATGGCGATCAAAGAGCAGCTTCACGGGTCGCTTCGTCACGTCCGCCAGCATCGCCACATGGATCTGCCCCATGATATCTTCCTTGCCGCCGAAGCCGCCGCCCATCAACTGCCCGACGATGCGCACCCGCGACTCGTCCCAGCCCATCGCGCGTGCCACCTGCGTCCGATCCTGATACGGAATCTGCGAGCCGCAATAAATTTCCATGCGGCCATCCGCCAGCGGCACACCGATACTACATTCAGGTTCAAGGAAGGCATGGTCAGTCGTCTGCGTGTGGAATGTGTGCTCAAGGATGACATCCGACTCGGCAAATCCCTTTTCCATATCGCCCTTACGGACCTTGATATGCTTGAGCAGATTCCCATTTGGATGAAGTTGAGGCTGATCCTCCTTACGCGCCTGCACGGGATTCGTGATGACAGGCTGGAGGTCAAATTCCGCTTCGATCAAAGCCGACGCCTGATTCGCAATCTCAAGCGTTTCCGCCGCTATGACCGCTATCGCATCCCCCACATATCTGACGCGTTCCCCTACGCCGACCATCACGGGCCAGTCATAGATGACCAGTCCATGATTGTGTTCAGCGGGAATATCGTTAGCGGTTAAAACCGCTACTACGCCTTTTAACTCTTTTGCTTTGGAAACATCAAGCTTCGTTAAAAATCCATGCGGGATCATCGCACGTTTGGCTTTCGCATACAACATGCCATCGAAGACAAGGTCATCGGTGAAGACAGCCGTGCCAGTAACCTTATCCACGCCATCGTGACGCGTGTGCGTATGTCCAACTGATTTATGTTGATGAATCGAATCAGGAATATGTGGTTTCTTGACAGGTTCACCTGTTCGCAAAGACTCTGCCGCGGCGAGGATGGCATTCTCGATCGTCGGATACCCCGCACAACGACAAAGCGTATCCTTCAACGCAAAACGGACGTCATCCGTGGTCGGATTTGGATTCCTCTTGAGCAACGCATACGCCGTCATGATCTGCCCAGGGATGCAGAACCCGCACTGCACAGCACCATGCTCTACAAAGGCTTCCTGGAGAGGATGTAATTTCATTTCTTCGTGCACGCGCTGGGCAAGTCCCTCGATGGTGGTAATGGTCTTCCCATCCGCACGCTCGGCAGGATAAATGCACGAGACCACAGGCTCACCATCCACAAGGACAGTGCACGCGCCGCACTCGGCTTCCTCACAACCGATCTTTGTCCCTGTAAGGCGCAGTCTCTCACGCAAGAGGGTGGAGAGCGTTTCATTCGGCTTGGCTTCAAGAATATATTGTTTTCCATTGACAGTAAGAGAGATTTTATTAGTCATAGATCACCTTCGAAGTGTAAGAGGGCGGTTGTTTGTAGACATAACTATACCGATTCCAGCTCTGCGGATTGGACGGGTCAGGAATGATCGTATCCGGCTGCAGGAAGCGGTTGATATAAGGCGAAGTCTGGATTTTCCAGTCGCCAAAAGAAAAGCTCGGCATGGAAAACACCGAGCCTTTCCATGCTCCGCCATCTCGTCAATGACGAAGAACTAGAAATTTCACAACTTTGTTTCTCTTTTCGGCTTTTGTATTCAACATATTTCTATTATGAAGTTGGCCATAACGGCTACCTATTTCTGACGACTTTTCTTATTTGGCGCACTATCACGACAAATGCACCTACCTCTGACAAGATACCGGCCAATATAACAAGAAAAGTTTCATAATGTACTTTTGACAATCTAGCGCTGATGGTTATTGCGCCATCGCACTTCCATATTTCATAATAATAAGTGATCGAACCTACTGGCGGTGTTACAATTGTCACAAATGGGAGTAAAAGATAGCATGTAAAAATCACAATTACCACAGTTAAAAATACAGCCATCACAACATGGAAAATCCTATTCTGTTTATCCTGAAATAGAAACCACCACATGTAACTGATAGACAGCATAACTACAATGAATAGGTATGGAGAGCTGAATTGATAACTTAGTGACATGCGACCTAGTGTCTCATGAATCCAAGACCGTTTTACAACAATAATCAAATGCTCTATAATTAAAGGTTTGTCTCTCGCCTCTAGATCCTCTCCTAATCTGGTTGTCCAGTGAGATGGTAAGGCACCATTGCACGGCGATGAAAAGTCTGTAACAATATCACTGAATTGCCACTCAAATAATGACATTCCAGTAGCCCAAGAAATCAAGGCAAAACCGAGACTTGCCAGGAGGAAGGGAATGATGCTTCGGAACATAAGATTTAAATTACCTTTTTCGTATGCATATAACTTAAAAAGGAAAACTCTCAACAAGCCCTGAAGATAGTTGCTCATCGGGGTCTATTCGTTGGAGGACTTGGTCGCGGGTAAAGTATCAGATAATGACGATATCCAACATCAAACATATCGTACTCTTCTTGAAGATCATTCCTTTCGCACATCCATAAACACTTTGATTCTTTCCAAGACTTTATGATGTCATGACCTTTATCTTCTGATACTCCGTATGCTGCCCATAGCTCACCCTGAGCAAAGTAGTTTATTTCAGAACGATCATAACAGTTGTTATCATCAAAACAACCCCTCCCTGTAAGAGGTTTAGTGAATATTGAATCTTCATTAAAGAAATCCGAGTCATACGTGAAAGCTGTTATAGGCTTAAGAAATTTCGATTTGGTGGCCCGTAAGTGGGCATCTTTTCCGAACTCATCAAGCGTAAACTGCCAGTAATCGAGGGGAACATTTTTCTCCCCTTCCCACGACACAAAATGTCCTCCTCTTGTCCTAGTGTTAACGTCAAGTGTTTCACGCCCTTTGTCTTTCTTTTTCTTTATGAGATCAACCAGATCATTGCAAGCCTTATCACCAGAGTCGCATTTACCATCTCCATCTTTTATCTGATCGTCGCTTGATTGTGCGTGTCCCGTTGGGTCATTAAAATTGACCGGTCGATTCGTCACATAGCTATACCGATTCCAACTCTGCGGATTGGACGGATCGGGAATCACCGTATCCGGCTGCAAAAAGTGGTTAATATAAGGCGAATTTAAATCGAATCGATTTCAACCGATTTTTATGGTTTTGGTTTTCAAAGTGCCGCTGACGAGGGAGATTGCCTACTCTTCCCGCTTGATCTGGAACGTATCGAAATCCCGCGCCACGGAAACATTGGGGAAGATCTCCTGCGCTTCCTTCAACACATCCTTCTCTCGGTAACGGCGGGAGATGTGGGTCAGGATCAATTTCTTGACGCCCGCCTTCAACGCCAACTCCGCGCCCTGACGTGCGGTGAGATGCGAGAACTGACTTGCCATTTCCGCTTCCTCGTCGAGATACGTCGATTCAATCACCAACGCATCCGCATCTTTGCAGACCTCGAGCAGGTTGTCCGTTTTGCCGGAATCCCCCACCACGACCAGTTTCAAACCCTTTTGCAACGGACCCAGCACATCGTCCGGCGTGATGCGTTTGCCGTCGGGCAGGGTGATCTCGTTACCAGCGACCAATTCCTTCCGTTCGGGTCCGAACGGGACTCCGAGTTCAGTCGCCTTCTCGTTCAGGAACGGACGCCGCGCCTTGCCCTCGAAGACATATCCCAGGCAATCCGGTCCGCGGTGGCTGACGGAGAACGCGCTCACAGTGAAATCATCCGACTCGAAGATGATGCCGGGCTTGATCTCAGTTAAACGGAGCGGCATCGGAGGCGTATTGCCGCGCAGGACCACACCGTACAACAGGTCGTGGACGCGGTCGAGCGTGGAGCGCCCGCCGAAAATTTCGAGCTCTTCGATCGCTTCCCAGCGCAGAAAAGTGCTGAGCAGACCGCCCAGCCCGAGGATGTGGTCGAGATGTCCGTGTGTCAGCAGGATGCGCGTGAGGTTCTTGAAGCCCGTGCCCGATTGCAGGATCTGCCGCTGGGTACCCTCGCCGCAATCGACCAGGAAACGATATTCATCGTGTTTGACGATCTGCGCCGCCAGCCCGCGTTTGGCGGAAGGCGCCGATGCCGATGTGCCGAGAAAAAGTATTTCGAACAAGTTGTATCCTTAAAGATGGCGTGTTTCGTAATTTTACCTTATATCATTCATGCTATACTTCAAAACATGCCACTCAAGACTCCGCCGCCCAAACCGGATGGAAAATCAAAAGGCAGGATTATGACTCCTCCTCCGCGCGGCAAAGGGGATGGGAAATCCGCTTCGAAAAAAAAGACGCCTCCTCCCGAGCCGGAGGTTGTTTCCGTTTCATGGTGGGAAGCCCTCACCCCCGAGCGCAGACTCGACGTGGTCGGCGCGATCATGGCAGTGATCGGCCTGCTAACATCCCTCGTCCTGTTCTCCGCGCAGAAGAGCGCCATGACCGGGAGCGTGATGCGGATATTGGGTCAGATCTTCGGCTGGGGCATCTACATCCTGCCGGTCGGTTTGATCGTGATGGGTTTGTGGCTGGTCCTGCGCCGCATCGAAAAACTCCCGCCGCTTTCGCTCGAACGCGCCACCGGCATCATCCTGTTCTTCTTCTGGTTGTTGGCGGCGATGCATTCCATTTTTGTCCCGCTCGAAGCGGCTGAACTCGCCGCACAGGATGGCTGGGGCGGCGGGTACATCGGCAGTTTTCTGGAAGTCATGCTGTTCAATTCATTGGGGGCGGGAGGCGCGTGGGTCATCCTGCTGGCGTGGCTCATCATCACCATCACAATGATCTTCGATATCTCGGTGCAGGACCTGTTCCGGTGGGTCAGCCCGATTCTTGCCAAGATCCGTGAACTGCTTGCCAGACGAAAGATACAAGCATCAAACCTTTCACCCGAGGGAGCCGAAGCCGCATCCAACGGATTCACCCTGCTCAATCGTCCCGAGCCTGTCGCGGCGGATGTCGCGCCCGGCACGCCGGTGAGCACGACCAAACCGATGACCCCGGTCATCAACTGGCAACTCCCCGATATAAAAAATATTTTAGATTCAGGGACCGCACCTGCGGTCAACGAAGAGTTCATCCAACAGCGCTCGAGATTAATCCAGGAGACACTGGCATCCTTCGGCGCTCCCGTGCAGGTGGTGGAGATCAACCGCGGACCGACGATCACGCAATTCGGAGTGGAGCCACTCTTCGTCGAGACCAGAGGCGGGCGGATGAAGGTGCGCGTCAGCAAGATCGCCTCGCTGGCAGACGATCTCGCCCTCGCCCTCGCCGCGCCGCGCATCCGCATCCAGGCGCCCGTGCCGGGACATAGTTACGTCGGCATCGAAGTCCCGAACGAAGAGATGACATTGGTAGCCTTGCGCGACCTGCTGGAAAGCGACGCCTTCCAAAAGAACAAAAATCCGCTTCGGTTCGTGCTCGGCAAGGATGTGACCGGGCACCCGATCAACACCACGCTCGAAAACATGCCGCACCTGCTCATCGCCGGTACCACCGGTTCCGGTAAATCGGTTTGTGTCAATGCCATCCTGACCTGCTTCCTGATGTACAACACACCCGATGACCTGCGCATGATCCTCGTCGACCCCAAGCGCGTGGAGTTGACCGGCTACAACGGCGTGCCGCATCTGTTATCACCCGTTGTCGTGGAGATCGACCGCGTCATCGGCGCACTGCAATGGATGACGCGCGAAATGGACAAGCGTTATCACATGTTCGCGCAGGCCGGTTCGCGCAATATTGCCGATTACAACCTAAAGATGAAACAGCAAGGCGGAAAGAAACTTCCCTTCCTGATCATCGTGATCGACGAACTCGCCGACCTGATGATGATCGCGCCCGGCGAGACCGAGCAGACCATCACGCGTCTTGCGCAACTGGCGCGCGCCACCGGCATCCACATGATCCTCGCCACCCAGCGCCCCTCCGTGGATGTGGTGACGGGTCTCATCAAGGCAAACTTCCCGGCGCGCATCGCCTTTGCTGTGGCATCCAACACCGACAGCCGCGTCATCCTCGACCAGCCCGGCGCGGAACGTCTGCTGGGCCGCGGCGACATGCTCTTCCAGGCGCCGGATGCGCCCGCGCCTGCGCGTTTGCAGGGTGTGTTCGTGTCCGATCATGAGATCACAAACCTGGTGGAATTCTGGCGCACCCAGGCTGGCGGATCGAGTCCCTATGGTGCGCCCGGCGGCATGTCTGTGGATATCCCCAAATCGGATGTACCCCTCAAGCAGACCGCGATGTTCGACGACATGGCTCCCGAAGAAAAGCACGCCGACCCGTTGCTCCCCGAAGCCATCGACTTCGTCCGCCGCGAGGGGCGCGCCTCCGTATCCATGCTCCAGCGCCGGATGAGGATCGGGTACACCCGCGCCGCCCGCATCGTGGACATGATGGAAGACAAAGGCATCGTCGGTCCGCCGGAGGGAACTTCACAGGTACGCAAGATCCTGGATTACGGTCCCACCGCGCCGCCCAAGGACGATGGCGCGTAGGGCTTCAACCATCTCCACAGCAAGACCAAGGGACATCCTGACCCGCTTTGTATCGGGATGTTTTTCATTAACCTGAGTTGGGGGCGTTTTTTCCTAATCCCCTTTTTATCGAATCAAGGTAACATGCAGGGAATTTTCAAGGAGACTTCCCGGATGGAATCAGATAACAACAATCAATCTTCAATTGTTCCCAAGGTCGTAGGCGGTGTTGTTGCCGTCATCGTGTGTTGCGCGTGCATCGTCATCCTTGCCGCGGGTTGGGTCATTTATCGAGCGTATCAGGACCTTCCAGGTATTCCGACCGGTTTGCCCACCGAATTTTTCCCGCCATCGGACTCGCCCACGCTTCAACCCGTCCCGACGTTTGCCCGCCCGACCATGGAAGTCACCGCCCCTGAGACCGTGGACATCCTGAACCAGACGTTGGTCCCCGAGAATGACCCGTACGAATTGGCGTGCCGTCTCAGGAAAATATGCGATGTACCCCGCACAGTGCCGGGCAAATCCTATCAAGTGGGCGACAAGGAAAAATTCTGGGTCGGCAATAATGACACAGCGGAACACCGCCAGATCACAGCCACCCTGCATTACATCACGCCGCACTCCTACTTTTGGGCGGAAGACGGCGCAAGTTTTGATGAAGGCGATATGAAACGGTTGATGGATGCCTTTGAAAACAAGATCTATCCCACCGACCGCGAGTTCTTCGGCAGTGAATTCACTCCCGGCATCGATAACGATCCGCACATCTTTGTGATCTACGCCAGCGGCCTGGGGAGAAGGGTGGCTGGCTACTTTAATTCCTCCGACTCGTTCAACCCGCTGGTCAAGGAATTCTCCAACGCCCATGAGACCTATATGCTGAGCACCACCCAGGACCTTGGCGTTGAATACACCTATTCCACGCTTGCGCACGAATTCGTGCACATGATCCAATTCCCTTCCGACCGCAACGAAGACACATGGATGATCGAGGGTTTTGCTGAATTGGGCCATTTCCTGAACGGCTACAAGATGGATGGAAAGCCCTGGTTATACACGACAGAGCCCGACCTGCAATTAAACGATTGGAACGCCGAACCGGGCACAAATAACACACATTATGGACAATCATTCCTTTATCTCGCCTACTTCCTTGACCGCTTTGGGGAAGAGGCGACCAAAGCCTTGAACACCAATCCCGGGAACGGCTTGAGCAGTATCGACGAGACATTGGCTGAAATGAACATCACCGACCCGCAGACCGGCGAGGTCGTCACCGCGGATGGTGTCTTCATGGATTGGGCCGCCGCGCTCTACCTGGGCGATGGAAGCATCGGCGACGGACGCTTCACCTATCACAACTATCCCGGCGCACCGCAAACCTCGGCTGTTGACGAGATCGGCAGGTGCCCGGGCTCGCTGTTGGACCGCTCGGTCAACCAATACGGCATCGACTACATCAGCATCAACTGCCCCGGCGACCACACTCTCCACTTCAGCGGTTCCACCGTTTCGGGTCTCCTGCCCGCGGACGCATATTCAGGCGAATACGTTTTCTGGTCGAACAAAGGTGACGAATCGAACATGACCCTGACACGCGAATTCGATTTCACAGGCGTCAGCGGACCGGTCACGCTCAGTTACCAGACCTGGTACAACATCGAGGAGGATTGGGACTACCTGTATCTCGAAGCCTCCACCGACGGCGAAACGTGGGAAATCATCAAGACACCCTCCGGCACAGACTACAACCCATCTGGCAATGCCTATGGCTGGGGCTACACCGGTCCCTCGAACGGCTGGATCAAGGAGGAAGTGGACCTCTCGCCGTTCGCCGGTCAAAAGGTACAACTGCGGTTCGAATACGTCACCGACGCGGCGGTCAACGAGGAAGGCTTGATGCTGGACGATATCTCCATCGACGCGATCAACTACGCGTCCGATCTCGAAGCAGATGACGGCGGCTGGCAGGGCGCGGGATTCGTCCGCATCAAGAACATTCTCCCCCAGACCTACCGCCTGACCCTCATCCTCAAGGGGGATACAACCACCGTGACGAACATCCAACTCAACCCCGACCAGACGGCGGACATTCCGCTTTCACTACGACGCGGCGACGAAGCCATCCTCATCGTCACCGGCACAACGCGCTTCACCACCATCCCCGCGCCGTATCAGGTGGAAGTAAAATAATGTCGTTGCGAGCCAAAGGCAAAGCAATCTCCAAATCGACGAGGAGAAAGTCCCTGCAAGGGGATTGATTCGTCGCCCTACTGGCCCCTCGCAATGACATAGAAAATAGAGGAAACATGTCCACAGCACCCAGATCGGAAGTATTGAACATGGCGGAACTGGTCTCGTACCAGGATGG
>JBFYRY010000004.1:0-38093 GCA_041302025.1 Chloroflexota bacterium
GTTTATTGCCGCTTATGCTTTTATGACCAGCCAGACGGTAATCGGTCGCCGCATTTATGCAATGGGTGGCAACGTAAAAGCCGCCATGCTCTCGGGTGTCAATACGACACGCTTGTTATTTTATACATTCGTCAATATGGGCGTTCTGGCCGCCGTGGCAGGTTTGATCGTTGCGGCACGTTTAAATAGCGCCACACCCAATGCCGGGGATGGCATGGAACTGGATGTCATTGCCGCTTGTTTCATTGGCGGCGCGTCGCCTACGGGCGGCATTGGTAAAGTCATTGGCGCAGTGGTAGGCGCCTTTCTCATCGGCGTTTTGAACAATGGCATGTCCATTATGGGAGTCGGGATCGACTGGCAGAAGGTTGTAAAAGGCATCGTGTTGTTGCTTGCAGTTTTATTTGATGTCTACAACAAGAACAAAAACGGATAAGGTTCAATGGAACTGATATAAAACAAAGTGACAGTTATAGTGGGTAACTGTCACTTTTCTCATCAGAGGATATTTACATGGATGACATGTTGAAACAATTGCTTCGAGAAGAGGGTGAACTTCAATTCAAAAATTTCAACGAAGAGACTGCCTGGCAGGTCGGCTGTCATATTGTTGAACAGGCGATAAAAGGGGGACTTCCCGTAACGATTGATATTACCCGTGGTACCCACCAACTTTTTCACGCCAGTCTGCCGGGCACTTCTGCGGATAACGATGAGTGGGTCAAACGCAAGGTGCGATTGGTATATCGGTTTGGGCACAGTTCGTTTTATATGGGACAGGTACTCAAAAGCAAAGGTAAAAGCATCGAAGAAGCATACCTGCTGTCTGAAAGTGAATACGCCCCTCATGGCGGCTGTTTCCCTGTGATCGTAAAAGGGACAGGTATGGTTGGAACCATCACAGTCTCTGGGCTTCCGCAGGAGGAAGACCACAAACTGGTTGTGCAGTCGATTCGAGTATTTTTAGCCAAGGATCAATAAGATGGCTTTGAATCCAGTGATCGATATGTTGGGGCGCAGACTGCGACTCGCCGTCATCGGCGGCGGGACGGGGTCGTTCATCGGCGCGATGCACAGGCAGTCGGCGCGGCGCGATGACCGCTATCAGATAGTAACAGGCATCTTTTCGTCGGACCAGGCTAAGTCGAAGAAAGATGCGTCCGAGTTGGGCATCGAGTCAGACCGCATCTATCCCGATGTTAAAGCATTGCTCGATGGCGAAGCATCCAGAAAAGACGGCGTTGACGCGGTTGCCATCATGACGCCGAACGACAGTCATTTTGATTATTCGATGTGGGCGCTCGAACATGGCATCGATGTGATCTGCGATAAGCCCATGACCAACACGCTCGCCGAAGCCGAAGCCTTGCACAAGAAAGTGCAGGAGACGGGTTTGGTGTTTTGCCTCATGCACAATTACACGGGCTACCCGATGGTGCGGCAGGCGAAGGCGATGGTGGATGATGGGCAACTCGGAACCATTCGACTCGTGCAGGTTGAGTATGTGCAAGGTGGCAAGGCGGATGAAGAAAAAGCCTTCTCGCCCGATAACTGGAAGTTCGACCCCGTGCGTGGCGGACCTTCGCGTGTGATGGGTGACACCGGCACGCACGCGCACAACCTGACAAGATTTATCACTGGCTTGGAAGTGGATGAAGTGGCGGCGGAGATCGGTGCTATTGTGCCGAAGCGCATCATCCATGACTTTGGCGGGGCACTGCTTCGATTTAACAATGGCGCGCGCGGAAGTTTCTGGGTGACGCAAGCCGCGGCTGGAGTGGAGAATTGTTTGCGCATTCGTGTCAGTGGAACCAAATGTACGCTCGAATGGATGCAGGAATTCCCGCAAACGCTCACGGTCAAGCCGTTGATTGGACCCTCTGAGAATCGCACGTTGAACGGACCTGGCACCTTGCCGCTCTCTGCACGCTGCACGCGGCTCGTTGCAGGGCATCCCGAAGGTTTCCCCGATGGCTTTGCGAATATTTATTCCGATGCCGCCGAAGCGATTGCCGCACGTCGTGCTGGAAAACAAGTTGATCCGCTTGCGCTGTACTTCCCGAACTCGTTCGATGGTTTGATGGGTGTGCGCTTTGTGGATAGCGTCATCGCATCGAGTGAAGCGAATGGGCAGTGGACGAAATGCTGATGAAAACCGACCGTGGACGGTGGACAATAGACCACGGACAACCGTCCACGGTCTGCGGTCCATCGTCTGAGTGCGGAGGCAGGTAAGCATGCCCAACGACAACATCCTCGTCACTGGCGCGACAGGCAAAGTAGGCAGGGCTTTCATTCAGCGTCTGTTAGTAGATTCAAAATTCGATTCGTTCACCGTGCGGGTATTGTGCCATAACCGCGAACTTCCATCCCACCCACGCGTTCAAAATATTCACGGCTCCATCGAACATCGTGACCTTGTCGAAAAAGCGATGGACGGCGTGACGCATGTTCTGCATCTCGCCACCGTCAAAGAGACACCCGAGCAAATTATGGATGTGGCGGTCAAAGGTCTCTTCTGGCTGCTCGAAGCCTGCCGCACCAGCACCATCTTCAAGCAATTCGTCATGGTCGGCGGCGACGCGGGCATGGGACATTTCGTTTACCCGCACCCAATCCCCGTTACCGAAACGCAAAAACATTCCGCATATCAAGGTTGCTACGCGCTCTCCAAAGTTCTCGAAGAGGTCATGCTTGAACAGTATTACATCCAATACGATCTCAATGGCTGCTGTCTGCGCGCGCCGTGGATCATGGAAAAGGATGACTTCAAATACCAACTTTCTTTTGGAGAGGATGTCTTCGGCGGTCCGCGCTGGCGTGATTTTGTGGATGAGAAAACTGCCGATGAATATGTGCGGAAGCAGACCATCCCGATCATGCTTAATCTGGAAGCTGTTCCCGTTAAAAGAAACTTTGTCCACGCTGATGATTTGGTCAGCGCGATCTTGGCTGCCATCGACCACCCCAAAGCGCGCCAACAACTCTTCAACATCTGCATGGACGAACCCGTGGACTACGGCGAGATGGGCAAATATTTGCACGAGACGCGCGGCTTCCCCACCGTGGAGATCAAGACCGAATTTCACTCCACATGGCTCGATAACACCAAAGCAAAGTTTTTACTCGGCTGGCGTCCTGAATACGACTTGAAAAAGATGATCGACTCAGCATTTGACTACGTGCGGACAGAGGATGATCCGCGAAAGATTTGGTACCCAGGATAATTCGTCATTCTGAGCGAAGCGACACATGCGCCGCGCGCAGTGCGGTAAGAATCTCTTAGATAATCGTAGAGACCCTTCGCTGCCGCTCAGGGTGACATGCATGAAGGAGAGAATATGGATAAAAACGAAACCAAAAAATCAATCGAAAGCGGCAAGACCGTTCTAGGCATCGAACTTGGCTCCACGCGCATCAAGGCTGTGTTGATCGGCGAAGATCACTCGCCGATCGCCTCAGGGAGTTTTGAATGGGAGAACCAATACGAGCACGGCGTGTGGACGTACAGTCTGGACAATGTCTGGAAAGGCTTGCAGGAGAGTTATCAGAACCTTAACAAAGAGGTTTCTGAAAAATACGGCGTCACGCTCAAGACTGTAGGCGCGATGGGATTCAGCGCCATGATGCATGGCTATCTGGCATTCGACAAGAGCGGTAATTTACTCGTCCCCTTTCGCACCTGGCGCAACACGATGACAGGGCAAGCCGCCGAGAAACTCACCGACCTCTTTCAATTCAACATTCCGCAGCGCTGGAGCATTGCTCATCTTTATCAAGCGATATTGAATAAGGAAGCGCATGTCAAAGACATCAGTCACCAGACCACACTGGCAGGTTATGTCCACTGGAAATTGACGGGGCAAAAGGTGCTGGGCGTGGGCGAAGCCTCGGGCATGTTCCCCATCGACAGCAAGATCAATGACTACGATAAACGTATGCTTGGGCAGTTCAATGACCTGCTCAAAGCCGAAAACATCTCGTGGAAACTCGGAGATATTCTGCCGAAAGTTTTAGTAGCAGGAGATTCTGCGGGTGTCCTGACCGAAGAAGGCGCGAAGCTGCTCGACCCAAGCGGAGGACTCAAGGCGGGCGCGCCGCTCTGTCCGCCTGAGGGAGATGCAGGTACGGGCATGGTAGCAACCAACAGTGTGGCAGAGCGAACGGGCAATGTATCCGCTGGGACATCTGTCTTTGCCATGATCGTGTTGGAAACGGCGCTGTCAAAACTCTATCCCGAAATTGACATGGTAACAACGCCCACAGGCAAGCCTGTTGCGATGGTTCATGCCAATAATTGCACGTCCGACCTCAACGCATGGGTGGGGCTCTTCCACGAATTTGCCAATGCGCTAGGTGTGGAAATCAGCCAGTCCAAACTATTTGAAATGCTGTACAAAATGGCGCTCTCGGGTGATGCCGACGCGGATGCGGGCGGATTGCTCGCCTACAACTATCTCTCAGGTGAATCCATCACTGACCTGACGGAAGGACGCCCATTGTTCATCCGCACCCCTGAGAGCAGTTTCACTCTGCCGAACTTTATGCGTACACACTTGTTCTCGTCGGTTGGCACGTTGAAGATCGGCATGGATATTCTCTCTCAGGAAAACGTAAAACTCGACCAATTGCTGGGCCACGGCGGATTTTTCAAAACAGAAGGTGTTGGGCAAAAGATCATGGCTGCAGCGATGAACACATCCGTCTCGGTAATGGAAACTGCGGGTGAAGGTGGCGCGTGGGGCATGGCTCTGCTTGCAGCGTATGTGCTCAATAAAACAGGAAATGAATCACTCGAAGATTATTTGAACGGCAAAGTGTTTGCCAACGAAAAAAGTTCCACCATTGCGCCTGACAAAAAGGATGTGGATGGTTTTGCCGCATTCATGGAGCGCTATAAGAACGGGCTCGGCATTGAACGAGCCGCGGTGGAGGGGATGAAGTAATTGGTAAATGGTAATTACCATTTACCAATTACCGATGGAGAAACCATGCTCAAAAAACTCAAAGAACAAGTATTCCAAGCAAACCTACTGCTCCCCAAACACGGACTTGTCACCTTCACCTGGGGCAACGTCTCTGGCATTGACCGCGAGAAAGGTTTGGTCGTGATCAAACCTTCTGGTGTTGCCTATGAGACGATGAAAGCAAAAGATATGGTGGTAGTGGAGTTGTCATCAGGCAAAGTTGTGGATGGTGAACGTAAACCATCCTCCGATACACCTACGCATCTGGAACTGTACAAAGCCTTTCCCAACATCGGCGGCATTGTCCACACGCACAGCCGTTGGGCGACGAGTTTTGCGCAGGCGGGTCGCGGCATTGCGGCGCTCGGCACCACGCAAGGCGATTATTTTTATGGCGAAATCCCCTGCACAAGAAAAATGACCCTTGAGGAGATTCAGGCAGAGTACGAGAAAGAGACGGGCACGGTCATCGTCGAAACATTCAAAGATAAGAATCCAGATGCCATCCCCGCTGTACTGGTCCATAGTCACGGTCCATTTGCATGGGGCAAAGATGCGATGGATGCCGTCCACAATGCAGTGGTGATGGAAGAAATCGCGTTCATGAATATCCATGCCATGATGCTGAACCCAGGCATTTCACCCATGCAACAGGAATTGCTGGATAAACACTATCTGAGAAAACACGGCGCAAACGCCTATTATGGACAATAGACGATAGACCGTTGACCATCGTCTATCGTCAGACACAAAACAAGGAGAGCAATCATGATCGATCTAAAAGAATATGAAGTCTGGTTTGTAACGGGGAGTCAGCATTTGTATGGTCCCAAGACCCTGGAGAAGGTTGCCGAACACTCGAAAGAGATTGCGGCGGCATTGGGCGCGTCTGCTCATGTGCCGGTGAAGGTTGTGTTCAAGCCGGTATTGACCACGCCTGAAGTGATCCGTGAGTTGTGCCTGGAAGCCAACTCCACGAAGAACTGCATCGGCTTGATCACCTGGATGCACACGTTCTCACCCGCCAAGATGTGGATCGCGGGTCTCACGACTTTGAAAAAACCCTTCCTGCATCTGCACACCCAATACAACCGCGAGATCCCCTGGTCAAGCATTGACATGGATTTCATGAACCTCAATCAGGCGGCGCACGGTGACCGTGAATACGGCTTCATTGGAAGCCGCCTGCGCCTCAACCGCAAGGTGGTGGTTGGTCACTGGAGCGATGACGGAGTCCAGGCTGAGATCGGCACCTGGGTCCGCGCGGCATGTGCCTGGGCAGACTGGCAGGGCGCGAGAGTTGCCCGCTTTGGAGACAACATGCGCGATGTCGCTGTGACCGAAGGCGACAAAGTCGAAGCGCAAATTCAGCTGGGCTATGATGTCTATGGCTATGGCGTCGGCGATTTGGTCAAGGCTGTGAACGATGCCAGTGATGCCGATATCAAGAAGATGACGCAGGCATATCTCGATGAATACGATGTCGTTCCCGCGCTTCAGCCGAATGGCGACAAACACGCATCCCTCATCGATGGCGCACGCATCGAAGTGGGCATGCGCAACTTCCTTGGAAATGGAAATTTCAAAGCCTTCACGACCACCTTTGAAGATCTGCATGGACTTAATCAACTGCCGGGTCTTGCGGTGCAGCGTCTCATGCGTGATGGCTATGGTTTCGGTGCGGAAGGTGATTGGAAAACGTCTGCGCTCGTGCGCGCGATGAAGGTGATGAGCGAAGGACTGAAGGGCGGCGTCAGTTTCATGGAAGATTACACCTATCATTTCAGCGCCAGCGGTGACAAGGTCCTCGGCGCACACATGCTCGAGATCTGCGAATCGATCGCCTCGTCCAAACCGAAGCTGGACATCCTCCCGCTTTCCATCGGCGGTAAGGCGGATCCACTTCGCCTCATCTTCGACGCCAATCTTGGTCCCGCCATCGGAGCCTCCATCATGGACATGGGACAGCGCTTCCGCATCGTTGCCAACATCGTGGACGTGGTCCCGACCGATGAGCCGCTTCCCAAACTGCCGGTGGCGCGCGCGTTGTGGATTCCGCGCCCGAATCTCAAGGTCGCTGCGGCGGCGTGGATCTTCGCAGGCGGCGCGCATCACACCAGCTTCAGCTACTCGGTCAACGCGGAGCATCTGCGTGACTTCGCCGAGATGGCGGGTGTGGAATTCCTGCTCATCGACGAGAACACCAAAGTGGATGAGTTCAAGGACAAACTGCGCTGGAACGATCTGTACTATCATTTGAATAGAGGTTTGTAGTTTCCGATCTGTCATAAGGGTGCATCTTTATGGAAAATGAAAAGAGGCACCCTTTGCATGTCCGAGGTGATCCATGAAAAAATTCATTTTGAATAATGAGCACCTGGAGATCGAGTATCTCCCGGAACCGATGCGTATCATCGGATTAACGCCCCATGGCGGGAGCAACTTTCTGGCAGACATGAGCGATTCACCGCCCACTCCAACGCCCTATGGCGACTTCCATTTTCATGGTGGACACCGCCTTTGGCATTCACCCGAAGCCATGCCGCGCACCTACATCCCGGACCAGCCGGTAACGATCAGTGACCTGCCTGATGGCGTCATCCTCGAAGCACAAACCGAACCCGGCACAGGGATTCGTAAACGGATCGAGATCCACCTAGCAAAAGATAAATCATCACTTACATTAACTCATACCCTCATAAACGATGGCATGTGGGCGGTGGAATTGGCTCCATGGGCGATCACGCAATTCCGTCTGGGCGGGACGGTCATCCTGCCGATGCCGGTCGGCAATGTAGATCAAGCAGGGTTGTTAGCTAATCGACAATTCTCGTTATGGCCTTATGCTCGCATCCACGATCCGCGCCTGAGACTGGGTGATGAGTTTATCTTGTTCAAGGCAGATGCATTGCCGCCCTTCAAGATCGGATACTTCAATCCGCATGGCTGGCTGGCATATTGGGTGGATGGTGTTCTGTTCCGCAAGACTTTTGAGGCGCGGACGGATGCAACTTATCCTGATAACAACTGCAACGCGGAAATGTATTGCAATAACCAGTTTGTGGAACTCGAAAGCCTTGGACCGCTGACAAGGCTGGGTCCAGGTGGTTCGGTACAGCACGTTGAGGTGTGGGAGATTTTTGAGGGATTGGAGTCCGTGTCGGGAACTATCCGGGAAGTATTAATGGCGTTTTAACCGGTCTTTCCTGGGGCGGTCCGGTGTTTGGATGTATAATTCCAGTTTGACAGAGTAACCATGGCGTTCCGGATTCGCCCCAACATTTACCTGTGGGGTTGGAATCTTGTCAGGGAACGCGCACCTTCTCCATGCCAGTGATCTGCTGGAGATGAGTTTCAGGAGCAGGAATATGCCCACGATTATCCGTAGACCCCTTCACCCATTGACCGAGACCCGCCGCGAGATGCTTCATGCCATCCACTGGCAGGTGCGTTCATCCCTTTGGCGCCCGCCGACGGATATTTTCGAGACCGATGAAAATTTTGTCATCAGGGTGGAAGTTGCCGGGATGCGCGAGGATGAAATAGAAGTGGCCATGGAGAACAACCTGCTTCTCATTAGCGGTGTCCGCTCAGATGTGCCGGAGCAACGAGCCTATTATCATCAAATGGAAATCCAGTCGGGGAAATTCGAGATTACCGCAGAGATCACCATGCCCGTGGATATGGAACAGGCGGGCGCAGTTTACAAGGACGGTTTCCTGACCGTTACCCTGCCAAAGATCATCACTCAAAGTTAAAGGTCAATTCAAACCCATGCCTGCCTCCCGTTGGCACTCAAATTTCAATGACTTGTTTCAATGGATCGGTGAAGACGAGAACGAACTGCTCTCTCTGATGATGCCTTCCGTCTTTTCCCGTTTTCAGAAGAACGATTCGGACTCACCCGGGTCTGATCCCGCGCAAAAAGACAATTTGACAAAATATCCCGATATCCTCCCGATCCTCCCGCTCCGGGGCGTGGTCGTGTATCCCCAAACCGCCGTCCCGCTGACGGTGGGACAGCCGCGTTCGATCCGTTTGGTGGATGAAGTTGTCGGCGGCGATAAACTCGTCGGTCTGGTAACAGCCATAAATCCCGAACTCGAATCGCCGGGTCCGAATGACCTGTATCGCTTCGGTACCATCGCCACCGTCCATCGCCTCCTGCGCGCCCCCGATGGGACGATCCGCCTGTTGGTGCAGGGGCTGGAACGTTTCCAGTTGGGCGAATTTGTCAGCGAGGAACCGTATCTCAAAGCGAAGATCATCCTCGCGCCCGAACTTGTGGAGGACGGACTTGAGATCTCGGCGCTGGCACGCAATGCGCGCGACCAGTTCCAGCAGATCACGCAGATGATCCCATCCTTCCCGGAGGAACTGGCGGGTTCCATTACGTCAGTGGAAGACCCCCTGCAAACTGCATATACCATTGCCAACTTCCAGCGCATGGATATGAAGGACGCGCAGGGGATCCTTGAGATCGATTCAGTTTCCGATAAACTCAAAAAGTTGATCGGTTTGCTGGTGCGTGAAGCCGAAGTCCTGCAGATCGGACAGAAGATCCAGAACGAGGCGCGCGGCGAGATCGAAAAGGTCCAGCGTGAATATTATCTGCGCGAGCAGATGAAAGCCATTCAGAAGGAACTCGGCGAACGGGACGAGCAAGCCGCGGAAACCGAGGAGTTCCGCAAGAAGATCGAAGAAGCAAAAATGCCCGAGGAAGCGGATAAGCAGGCTCGGCGTGAGTTGGAGCGTCTCTCCCGATTGCCAACCGCCGCGGCGGAGTACGGCGTCATCCGCACCTACCTGGACTGGCTGGTTTCCCTGCCGTGGTCGAAATCAACGGAAGACAATCTTGAAATCCCGCATGCCCGCGAAATCCTGGACAAGGATCATTACGGGTTGCAGGACGTCAAGGAGCGCATCCTTGAATTCCTCGCCATTCGCAAACTTCGCCTTGACCGCAAAGATGAGGTCAAAGCCCCATCTGAAGACAAGATTCGGCGCGAGCGTGAGGGTGTGATCTTGTGCTTCGTCGGACCTCCCGGCGTGGGCAAGACGTCGCTCGGACAATCCATTGCCCGAGCAATGGGGCGCAAGTTCGTGCGCGCTTCATTGGGCGGCGTGCGCGACGAAGCCGAGATCCGCGGTCATCGGCGCACGTATATCGGCTCGATGCCGGGGCGCATCCTGCAATCTCTGCGCCGGATCGAATCGAAGAACCCGGTCTTCATGCTGGATGAGATCGATAAACTGACACTCGACTTTCACGGCGACCCGGCTTCAGCGTTGCTCGAAGTGCTTGACCCGGAACAGAACAGCGAATTCCGCGATAATTATCTTGAAGTCGCCTATGACCTCTCGCAGGTGTTCTTCATCACCACTGCCAACACACTGGAGACGATCCCCGGTCCCTTGCGCGACCGCATGGAGATCATCTTCCTCTCCGGCTATACTGAAAGAGAGAAGGTGTCCATAGCAAAGGGATATCTGATTCCGCGCCAGATCCGCGAGAACAGCCTGCGGGTCAATGAGGTGAAATTTACCGACGAATCCCTGCAGAAGATCATCCGCGAGTACACGCGCGAGGCGGGCGTCCGTAATTTGGAGCGCAAGATCGGCGCGGTCTGCCGCAAGGTGGGGACGCGCATCGCGGAAGGGAAGATCAAGAAGGCACGGATTTCACCCGACAAGCTGGAAGATTATCTCGATCATCCGATCTTCCACGGCACGGAAGAGCTGAACCAGCGCACATCCATGCCGGGCGTGGTGCCGGGACTCGCATGGACACCGTACGGCGGTGATGTGTTATTCGTCGAAGCGACCGGCATGCCCGGCGGAAAAGGTTTTCAGGTCACCGGCTCCATTGGAAATGTAATGAATGAATCGGCGCGCGCGGCGTTGTCGTTTGTGCGTTCACGGGCAAAAGTGCTCGGCTTGGACTCGGACTATTTCAACAAATCGGATATCCATCTGCACATCCCGTCGGGTGCGCAACCCAAGGACGGTCCCTCTGCGGGCGTGACCATGGCTACCGCTATCGTATCGCTCGTCTCCGGGCGCAAAGTCAAACCGCATCTCGGCATGACCGGCGAAATCACCCTGCGCGGTCAGGTCCTGCCGATCGGCGGGGTCAAGGAAAAAGTTCTCGCGGCGCATCGCAACGGCTTGAAGACGGTCATCCTGCCGAAGCGTAACGCCGACGACCTTGACGATGTGCCCGATGAAGTCAAGGAAGACATGAAATTCATCTATGTCGAGACGGTGGATGATGTGTTGAAGTCCGCCCTGGAAAGCGACCAGCCCCGCATCAAGAAGGCTGTAACAAAGAAGACCACAACAAAAAAGGCAAAGTCCCATGGCAAAAGTACTGCTCGCTGAAGATGACCATACGATGGTTTCGCTTTTGAAGACCCTCCTCAAAATGGAAGGGTTTGATGTGGTCGCGCTCGACAGCGACTCGAACGTCCCCGCCGCCGTCATCAGTGAAAAGCCCGATGTGCTTTTCATGGACGTGCACATCGGTCAGCAGAACGGCATGGATATTGTCGAATCGATCCGCAAAAACCCTGAAACATCCAGCCTGCGTGTGGTCATGACATCGGGACTGAACGTCAAGGATGAGTGCCTGCGCCGTGGCGCCAACCATTTCCTGTTGAAACCGTTCATGCCTGACGACCTTATCAGCGTTTTGAAACAGTAGATAATAGCGTACACCGTCCCGAAGGTTTATTCCAGGCAACAGCCTTGCACTGGGAATCCTTCGGGACGTTCCGTGTAGAGAGATACTGGTGAACCCGATTTCTGTTCAAATCCGTGAATTTCGATTTCCTGTAGACTATGACCAGGTCTATCGATTATGGGAACGCATCGAAAAAGGCGTGCGCGTCGGACGATCGGATACGCCGACCGAGATCGAAAAGAAACTTTCCCGCGACCCCGATCTGTTCCTCGTTGCCGAATCAAATGGCGAGATCGTCGGTTCGGTCATCGGCGGTTTCGATGGCAGGCGCGGCATGATCTATCATCTGGCGGTTGCATCTGAATTTCGCGCAGTAGGCATTGGTTCCCGCTTGATGGACGAGGTTGAATCGAGATTGCGCGCCAAAGGATGTTTGAAAAGTTACCTGCTTGTCACCGTGGATAACCCCGAAGCTGAGGAATACTACAAACGGCATGGATGGCAGGCGATGGGGCATCAAGTCCATTTGATGGGAAAAGAATTGGGATGACACTTCGATTCGGGATTCTGACTCTCTCCGACCGCTCCTCCCGCGGCGAACGGGCGGACGCCTCCGGACCCGCGCTCGCGGCTCTTGTCCAAGCCGGGGGCTGGTCGGTGACCGAACAAGCGCTCCTCCCCGACGAGGAATCTGCCATCCGCGCCCTGCTCATCGAGTGGGCAGACAGCGGCAAATTTGACGTGATCCTCACCACCGGCGGTACCGGCTTCTCGCCGCGCGATGTCACCCCCGAAGCGACGCGCTCCGTCATCGAAAGGGAAGCACCCGGTTTAGCCGAAGCGATGCGCGCATCCAGTCTCAAGATCACGCCCCACGCCATGCTCTCCCGCATCGTAGCGGGAATCCGCAAAAAGACGCTGATCATCAACCTGCCGGGTAGTCCCAAAGGCGCGGTGGAAAACCTGCAGGTGGTGATGCCCGTCCTGCCGCATGCCGTGCAACTTCTGCGGGACGACCCGCGCTCCGAGTCGACACACTGATTGTCTCTCTGGTATAATCCCGCCGCTTCAAATCTCACACAAGGAAAGTGCAAGTATGATCGACGTAAATGAACTCCGCAAAGGCGTAACCTTCGAACTCGACGGCAACCTTTTGAAAGTAGTGGAATACAGCCATAATAAGACCGGCCGTGGCAACGCCAATATCCGCGTCAAAGCCCGCAATCTTCAAACCGGCGCCAACATCGAGCGCACATTCAGCTCCGGTCAGTCGGTGCAGGATGTCAGCCTTGATTTCCATAATGTTTCCTATCTGTATACCGATGGCGACTTCTACCATTTCATGGATAACGAAACCTTCGAACAGCCTGCCATCAAAAAGGAGATGCTCGGTGACGATGCTCTTTATCTGAAGGAAGGCATGGAAGTCAAACTGACCTTCTACAAAGGTGCGCCGCTCGATATCGAAATGCCCAGTTCGGTGGACATGAAAGTCGTCGAAGCCGAAACCGCCATCCGTGGCGACACCGCCACCGGCGTGACCAAGAAGGTCATCACCGAGACCGGGCTTGAAGTGCAGTGCCCCCAGTTCGTCAAAGTGGGCGACAACATCCGCGTGAACACGGAAACAGGCGCGTACGTCACCCGCGTGTAATTCTGCGGATGTCATTGCGAGACGGCGCTCTTCCGGCGAAGCAATCTTTTGCTTGTTAAGTAGGTTGGGCGAGCGGCTTTGGTACCTAAACCGACCGCTCGCTCATTGTTTGTACGGGTGTACAATTCACGCATGAAAACCCCAGCCGGTACCGAATGTCCTCACTTCTACGGTGATTATTTCCGCGGGCGCAACGTGGAAGAATGCCGTCTGCTCAAAGCCGCAGGTCAACGCTGGTCACCGGACCTGTGCCGTACCTGCCCGGTGCCTGGTGTTGCGCGCGCCAACGCCTGTGAATTTTTGAAATTGAATGCAACGGTCGGAAGACCTATCACGGTTGTGTTTCAACGCCGGGTGCAGGTCTCTGCCTTTTGTGAAAAATCAAAAAAAGATGTCTCCGAGCCGCATGTGGGATGTGGGGAATGTCATTCCCTGCCATTCAAATTTGAAATCAAATCCTGACACCATGCGGGGGGACTGCATCTGAAAACTGGTCGGTCTATGCCACTTACATTGCTGTTCGATCTGGACGATACCCTGCTCGACACGAACATGGATGCCTTTATCCCTGCCTATTTTCAGGCATTGTCGAAGCATCTGCTCAACCACACAGCGCCCGAGGTGATGGCGCGTGCCCTGGTGCAAGGCATGCACCTGATGAATGAGAGCGACGACCCCTCGCGCACCCTGCAGGAAGTCTTCGAAGCGGATTTTTATGCGCGGCTTGGCGTACCCAAGGCTGACTTAAGCGAACTGCTCGAAGATTTTTACGACCATGTTTTTCCAGCCATCGGTTCGCACGTTCGACAGCGTCCCGATGCTGAGCCGTTGATCGAGTGGGCGTTGTCGCAGGGATTCCGCGTAGCGATCGCCACCGACCCGCTGTTTCCGCGCAAAGCGACATTACACCGCATCCGCTGGGCGGGTCTTGATCCGGAAAAATTGGAGTTGATTTCCACCTTCGAGAATTTCCATTTCACAAAAACATACCCGGCATATTATGCCGAGGTGCTGGGTCAACTCGGCTGGCCCGAGGGACCGGTACTGATGGTGGGGAATGATGTAAAACGGGATTTGGAATCCGCGCACCGGCTGGGGCTGAAGACATACTTCCTTACAACGGAATCCGCCTCAAGTCCCGGATTTGAAGCGGGTTCCGGCACACTGGCAGACCTGCGTCCGTGGCTGGAATCCGTTAACTTATCCACGCTGGAACCGTCGTTCAAATCTCCCGACGCGGTGCTTGCGATCATGGCATCCACGCCTGCGGTCTTGCATAGTCTTGCATCCTCCCTGAGTGAAACGCAATGGAATCGTGAGCCGGCACGGGGTGTATGGGCGATGAACGAGATCATCTGCCATCTGCGCGATACGGAACGCGAGATCCATCAATTGCAATTGAATCTAATGCTTGAACGGGAGGACGCATTCATCCCTCGACCGGATACCAGCGTATGGGCAAATGAGAGGGAATATCTGAGTGAAAATGGTCTTGTGGCGTTGAAGGAATTCGCCATTGCCCGGCGTGAGAGTATTGGTAAGTTGAAAAACCTGGATGCCGCGATCTGGTCGCGCAAAGCACGTCATGCCATTTTTGGTCCAACGGATTTCCTCGAAGTGATGGGTTTCCTCGCCGATCACGACCGGATGCACATCCAGCAAGCCTGGAAAACATTAAAACAGCTTTAATAGGTTTACGCAGTTCAAAATCTTTTGCCGCGAACACTTGCACCGGACGCATACCTGTCCTGGCGGTGGTGCCAGGGAGTGCAAGTACACGAATTGTCGCATTTTTTTCAAACAATTCGCGTGAATTTGTTCTGGTCAGGATCATCTTGAACAAATTCTTTCGCCACGGAGACACGGAGGCACAGAGTTTTTGTAGTTCTTTTTCTCCGTGTTTCAGCGTCTCCGTGGTTCAAAAGAATGTGTAAGATGTTGTTGACCGGGACACAATTCGCGTGAATTTGCGAAATTCGTGGCTTGCTCTTGGGGTTTTGCGTAAGTCCTATTTAACCCTCTTTCAGCGGGCGTGTCCAATCGCACTGGGGCGTGTTATAACAGCCTAGAGCCTGCCCTGCAGGTTCCAGGCTTGTACTTTTTAACGAGGAGATTTGCTTTATGAGAAGACGAGTAGTGGTCACAGGGATGGGGTGCATCAGCCCTGTTGGGAATTCGGTAAAGGAAACATGGTCTGCTTTGCTGGCGGGTAGATCAGGCGCAGGACCGATCACTTTGTTCGATGCCGGCAAACATAAAACACGTTTTGCCGCGGAGGTAAAAGGGTTTGATGCCGCGGCAGTTTTTGGCATGCGCGACGCGCGTAAGATGGACCGCTTCACACAATTTGCCACTGTCGCAACCATCGAGGCGCTTCAACAATCAGGGTTGACCATTGATGATTCAAACCGCGACCGGGTGGGGATCATTCTTGGTACGGGCATTGGCGGCATTGGGACCATCATGGAGCAGGCGGAAGTGATGCGCGAGCGCGGCGCGGACCGTGTGAGTCCGTTTTTGGTGCCGATGATGATTTCTGACAGCGCGGCGGGAATGCTTGCCATCCGCGTTGGGGCGCGCGGACCGAACATGGCAATCGCCACTGCCTGTGCTTCCGGGAATAATGCGATAGGGGAAGCGATGGAGACCATCCGACGCGGCGCCGCCGATGTGATGATCACAGGCGGGGCGGAAGGCGCCTTGGTATCCATTGCGATGGCGGGCATGAACGTGATGGGCGCGCTTTCCACCCGGAACGACGATCCGCTGACGGCATCGCGTCCTTTTGATAAGGACCGTGACGGCTTTGTGATGGGAGAAGGCGCGGGTATAGTGGTGATCGAATCGCTGGAATTCGCCCGGGCGCGCGGTGCCAATATCCTGGGTGAATTGATGGGGTACGGCACAACCGATGATGCTCATCACATTTCCGCTCCCGCCGAAAACGGCGCGGGCGCGGCGATGTCCATGACGCTGGCGTTGAAAGACGCAGGTTTGACGGTCGGCGATATTGAATATATCAATGCGCACGGTACTTCCACGCCATTGAACGATAAGAGCGAGACAGCCGCCATCAAAACAGTGTTTGGCGGACAGGCATATAAGATCCCTGTTTCCTCGACCAAGTCCATGACCGGGCATCTGCTGGGGGCATCCGGCGCAGTGGAGGCGGTGTTCAGCATCATGGCGATCCGCGAAGGAATCCTGCCCCCGACCATCAATTACCAGACGCCCGATCCATTGTGTGATCTCGATTATGTGCCGAACAGTCCGCGCAAGGCTTCTCCGCGGCATGTCATGTCCAATTCGTTCGGATTCGGCGGTCATAATGCGACGCTGGTCTTGAGCCGTTTTGAAGAATAATCGAAAAAATTTGCCCCGTGCCCGGCGCGGTGCCTGAGGAGTCTGTTATGCCATATGTACATATTACAGGATGGGGGATGGCGGTCCCTGAGAAGATAATGACGAACGACGATCTGGCAAAGATCGTGGATACCAACGATGCGTGGATCCGCGAGCGCACCGGGATCCGTGAACGCCGAATCGCAGGGGAAGGACAGACCTCATCTTCGCTGGGTGTGGAAGCCTCCCTCAGGGCGTTGAAGGTTGCCAACCTTCGTCCGACCGACCTGGATCTGATCATCTGCTCGACATCGACACCGGATTACATATTCCCCGCAACCGCCTGTATGATCCAGGATCAGATCGGTGCCACGAAGGCGGGAGCATTCGACCTGCTTGCCGCGTGTTCCGGTTTCATTTACGCAACCAATATGGCGGCACAGGCGATCCGCAGTGGGTCCATTAAAAGCGCGCTTGTGATCGGCGCCGAGACCCTTTCGCGTTTTGTGAACTGGAAGGATCGAAATACCTGCATCCTTTTTGGGGATGGCGCGGGGGTATTCGTTTTACAGGCGAGCGACAAACCCGGCGGCGTCTATTCAGCCGTCATGCATTCCGACGGTTCCGGCGGGGACCTGCTGGCATTGCCCGCTGGCGGGAGTGTCCACCCCGCTACTGAAACGACCGTGCACGAAGGCAGGCATTTTATCGAGATGGATGGAAAGGAAGTCTTCCGTTTTGCCACTCGTGTCATGGCGCAGGCGACCAATGAAGCGCTTGGAGCCGCGGGGCTGAAGATCGAAGATATGAACTGGATCGTGCCTCATCAGGCTAATATCCGCATCATCGAGGCGGCGGCGCGCGGACTCAAACTGCCGATGGATAAGTTCATTGTCAACCTGGAGCGTTACGGCAACACCTCCACCGCTTCCATTCCGATCGCCACGGTTGAAGCGGTCGAAAAAGGAAAGATCAAAATCGGTGACAAGTTTGTGATGGTGGGTTTTGGCGCGGGGTTGACCTGGGGAGCGTTGATCGCAGAGTGGACAGGTCCGCTTCCGAGCAAAGGACAGATTCACCCCGTGCAGTATCGTGTGTTTGGCCGTGTGCGCTCCTTTGTGCGCCGTGTCATCCGTTTTATCGAAGGCGTCATCTTCCGCCGCGAACTGTGATGGTGAATTGCCTGCGGTTGTGGTACGATAAGCAGGATATTGAAAAAGGAGCATAGAATGTTTCCACGTCTTGGACCCATTGAACTGATCATCCTGTTGGTGATCGTTCTCCTTCTCTTTGGACCGGGCCGCATCGGCAGGATTGCCGGTGAGATCGGCAAGGGAATCAAATCCTTCCGTGACGGCTTGAGCGGAGAGAAAAAGGATGATCAGTCGAAAGACTCGGATGGTAATATCCAGCCGAAATGAAAAAAGGCTCTCCCAGGAGAGCCTTTTTTCATTTTAGATATCCGGTTAATAATTCAGTTCCCGCACTGATTTCTCCTGGAGCATTTGCTTGACGAATTTATCGTGATTTGCGGGGGAGCCGATCGCTCTCCATGTTCCAATGATGCCATCCCCCGATTTTGTTTGATGGTGCTGAATGATGTGAAGTGAATGGTCTTTGAAAGCCTGTTGAATTTTTACGATGTTTTTTGACGCGCCTGCGGCAACCACGATCTTGTAACTGCGTGCTTCCCGTACACGGTCGATTTTTTCTTCGATGTACGGGAACACAAGCAGGACCACAACAGTTGCAAGGGTCGCAATCGAGACAAAGATCAATTCGCCTGCACCGATCCCCATGCCCAATGCCGACGAGAGCCAGATCGTCGCGGCGGTGGTCAGGCCGGCAATACGTCCGTGTTCGCGTACGATTGCGCCGGCTCCCAGAAAGCCGATGCCAGTCACGATGTTGGCGGCGATCCGTGTGCGACTGCTGTCGGGGTCCATGCTCATGGAAAAGATCGTGAACAATGTCGAACCAACTGTGATAAGGATGATCGTCCTGAATCCTGCCGCCTTGTCCTGAAATTCACGCTCGGCGCCGACAATGCCGCCGACCAGCACAGCCATGCCGAGTTTGATAAGGTTTTCGATCAGGTTGGTGTCCATGTACTGATTTTATACCAATTCCTTCCGCATATGGATTGCAATTCCTGGATTTTTCTTGGGAAAGGCAGTCCTGCCATGAGCATAAACCGTCAGACTTTTGTATAATAGCTGTAAGATGCCATGATTGACATACTATACAGGTAGTCATGCGGATGTCTGATTTCTGTCAGACAAATATCACTCCCAACGGGTGACGATTTTAACCCGTCAAAATCCATAAAAAACACTATACTTATCATGAAGGAGTTGGAATGAACCATTTTCTTGCAATTTCAGATCTGTCGTCAGGGGAAGTTCAGGATTTACTCGATGCAGCCATTAAACTAAAAGAAGAGTATTTCAAAAAGGGCAATCCGCCGCTTTTCAAGGGTAAGGTGCTGGGGATGATCTTTCAAAAGCCCAGCCTGCGCACGCGCGTCTCGTTCGATATGGCGATGCGACACTGCGGCGGCGACGCGCTCTATCTCTCGCCAAACGAGATCGGTCTCGGCAAGCGCGAATCCATTGCGGATGTCTCACGTGTGTTATCGGGGTACGTGCAGGCGCTTATGGCGCGTGTATTCGAGCACGGGCATGTGCTTGAACTGGCGAAATGGTCTTCGATCCCTGTGGTCAATGGCTTGAGCGATTACAACCATCCCTGCCAGGGCATGGCGGATGCGCTCACCATCCAGGAGAAGTTCGGCAAAGCGAAGGGACTCAACGTCACATTTTTAGGGGATGGAAACAACGTGGCTGTCTCACTTATGCATGTCTCCGCTAAATTGGGCTGGAACTTCACGATCGGTAACCCCGAAGGATATGACATCAACCCCAAAGCGGTGGAGATCGCCAAAGAGACCGCAAAAGAAACAGGAAGCAAATTAACCTTCGTCCGTGACCCGCATGAAGCGGTGAAAGGTGCGCACGTCATCTATACCGACACCTGGACCAGCATGGGACAGGAGGAAGAAACCGCCAGACGCGAGAAAGTCTTCCCGCCGTATCAGGTCAACGCGAAACTCGTCGGCGAAGCGGACAAGGATGTGATCGTGATGCACTGCCTGCCTGCACATCGCAACCACGAGTTGACCGACGAAGTGGCGGATGGTCCGCATTCGGTCATCTTCCCGCAGGCGCACAACCGTCTCCACGCGCAGAAGGCGATTTTGGCGAGGTTGTTTGGCGTGGCGTAAGAAAGATGATTAGAGATTGGAGATTAGTCGTCTCCTTTCTCTTCTCAAATTACCGATTACCAATCTCTATTGGACTAGGAAATCATGAATACACAAGAATATATTGCTTTAGAAGAACAATACGGCGCGCATAATTATCATCCGCTCAATGTGGTGATCGAGCGGGCGGAAGGGGTGTGGGTCTATGATGTCGACGGGAAGAAGTATCTCGATTGCCTTTCGTCGTATTCCGCTGTCAATCAGGGACATGTCCATCCGGAGATCTTGAAGGCGTTGCTTGAACAGGCAAAGAGGGTCACGCTCACATCGCGCGCCTTCCGAAATGATCAGCTTCCTCTTCTTTATAAAGAACTCTCCGAAATGACGGGCTATGAAATGTCCCTGCCGATGAACACCGGTGCAGAAGCCGTGGAAACCGCCTTGAAGCTCGCCCGTAAATGGGCGTACCGTGTCAAGGGTGTGCCGCGGCACCAGGCTGAGATCATCGTCGCCGCTGGAAACTTCCACGGTCGCACGATCTCCATCGTCAGTTTTTCCACCGAGCCATCCTACCGCGATGACTTTGGCCCATTTACGCCGGGATTTGTAGTGGTGCCATACGGCGATGCGGATGCCGTTGAAAAGGCGATCACCCCAAACACGGCGGCTGTGATGCTCGAGCCGATCCAGGGCGAAGGCGGGGTCATCATTCCGCCTGCGGGATATTTGAAAGAAGTCGCCGGAATCTGCACAAAGAACAACGTGCTTTTCATGGCGGATGAGATACAGACGGGTCTTGCGCGGACCGGGAAACTGTTCGCCGCACAATACGAGGATATCCACCCGGATGTGACCATCATCGGCAAGGCGCTGGCGGGAGGTTTCTATCCCGTTTCCGCCGTGCTCGCAGACAAAGCCATCCTCGGACTCTTTACGCCCGGAGAACACGGATCCACTTTCGGCGGGAATCCGCTTGGAGCAGCGGTGGCACGCGCCGCCTTGAGGGTGATCCGTGAGGAAAATTTGGCGGAGCGTTCCCGTCAGTTGGGCGAGTATTTCATGGAGCAGTTATCCGAAATCCCCAGTCCGCATGTGAAAGAAGTGCGCGGCAGAGGATTGTTGATCGGGGTCGAATTGAAGGAATCGGCAGGAGGTGCGCGTCGCTTTTGCGTGGCATTGCAGGAGAAGGGTATTCTTGCAAAGGAGACGCACGACAACGTGATCCGTTTTGCCCCGCCGCTTGTGATCGATAAGGAAACCATCGATTGGGCATTACCGTCCATTCGTGATGTATTGAATATGAAATAGATGAGACCCTGAAAGTCTGCGGGACTTTTAGGGTCTTTTATGGAGGCACAATGAATATAGGAATACCGAAAGAAAGACGACCGTTTGAGTTCCGTGTAGGCATGTCACCTGCCGGGGTCGAGATCCTGACCCAGAAAGGGCGTCAGGTGTACGTCGAGCATGAAGCGGGAGTGGGCGCAGGTTTCAGCGACCTGGAATATGAAAAAGCCGGGGCGCGTATTTCCTATTCTGCCGATGAAGTCTTCGGACGGGCAGACCTTTTGCTCAAGGTTTCCCGTCCTACGAAGGATGAGATCGAATGGCTAAGACCCGGGACTACAATGGCTGGGTATCTACACCTTGCTTCGACCCAGCGTGATAAGGTCGACCTGTTGCTGGAAAAGAAGATTACAGCCATTGCGTATGAACAGATCGAACTGGCGGATGGGTCCCTGCCGGTGTTGCGCCCGTTCAGTGAAATTGGCGGGAGCATGTCGGCTGGCATCGCGGCGCGTTTCCTGCAATGTAACCGCGGTGGAAAAGGAATTTTGCTGGGCGGTGTGCCGGGCGTGCCGCCTGCCGAGGTGGTCATTCTTGGGAGCGGTGTGGTTGCCACGTTTGCCACCAAATCGTTCCTTGGGCTCGGCGCTCATGTGACGGTCCTGAGTATTGACCTTGCCGGTCTGCAGAAATTGCATGAACGCTTTCCGGGTATTGTAACGATGATCTCATCTGTTCGGAACATCGAGAAAGCAACGGCATATGCAGACGTGGTTGTCGGCGCTGTGATGGTGACCGGTCAGCGTTCCCCGGTCCTTGTTTCCAGGAAGATGGTTCAGAACATGAAATCGCGTTCTGTGATTGTCGACTTGAGCATCGATCTGGGCGGCTGTTTTGAGACTTCCCGCCCGACAACGCATGAACTTCCCGTGTACATTGACGAAGATGTAACTCATTATTGCGTTCCGAACATGCCCAGTGTGGTTGCGCGTACTGCCACACATGCATTTGTCAATGCCGCGATGCCGTATATTATAAATATCGCCAATCTGGGTACGGAAACCGCCATAGCCGCCGATACTGCATTGGAGAAAGCGGTCAATACGCACAACGGCAAACTTGTTCATCTGAGCCTTTTTGAGGAGGCTTCCGATGGACTGGACTAGCATATACCAATCGCGGATCGTGACTCCACAGGATGCCGTACGCGCCGCTATCAAATCGGGCAACCGCATCTTTCTCACCGGTAACGTATCGGTGCCCCAAAAGGTCCTTGCGGCTTTGGTCGAATACGCTCCGAATCTCCAGGATGTGGAAATCTGCCAGGCATTGACGATTGGTCCTGCTGACTATGTCAAGCCGGGGCTGGAAAAGCACCTGCGCGTCAACACCTTATTCATCAGTCACAATGTGCGCCAGGCGGTGCACGAGGGCCGCGCGGATTTTACGCCTGTCTTGCTCTCGGAGTTCCCGCTCCTGTTCAAACGCGGACTTCTCCCGCTGGATGTCGCCATCATCCATGTCTCACTGCCTGACGAGCATGGGTTTTGCAGTCTGGGTGTGGAAGTGGGACTCACCAAGACCCCGGCGGAAAACGCAAAGATCATCATTGCAGAGGTCAACCAGCAGATGCCGCGCACACTGGGCGATTCGTTCATCCATGTCAGCCGCTTGAATTACATCATCCCGGTGGATTATCCGATCGTGGAAATGCCCATGACCGATGAAGGCAATTCAGACGTCGTGGAAAAGATCGCGGGCTTCATCACCGACCTTATCCCTGACGGCGCGACCATGCAGTTGGGGATCGGCGCCATCCCTGATGCTGTGTTGAAATACCTGCACAACAAAAAGGACCTCGGGGTTCACAGCGAATTATTCTCTGATGGCGTGATCGATCTGGTCAATGCCGGTGTGATCACAAACTCCCGCAAGACACTTCATCCCGGAAAGATCATTGCCGGGTTCATGCTCGGCACAAAACGACTGTATGACTGGTCGGACGATAATCCCCTGATTGAACTGCATCGCACCGAATACATCAACGACCCGTTTGTGATCGCGCAAAATGAACGCATGGTTGCCGTCAATTCCGCCATCGAAGTAGACCTCACGGGTCAAGTCTGCGCCGATAGCATCGGACCGAAACTGTATAGCGGTGTCGGCGGACAGCTCGATTTTATTTACGGCGCTTCCCGCTCGAAGGACGGTGTGCCGATCATTGCCCTGCCCAGCACCACGACTCTCAGGGACGGTACGCTAGTCACACGCATTGCCGCCATGCTGAAACAGGGCGCCGGTGTGGTGACGACGCGCAATCACGTCCGCTATGTGGTGACAGAATTTGGCGTGGCAGACCTGTACGGCAAGACCATCCGTCAGCGTGCGCAACAATTAATCAGGATCGCACATCCGCATTTCCGCGTGGAGCTGTCCAGGCAGGCAAGAGAACTGCATTATCTGTAACCCCCAATCGTTTGAGGATTTGCAGAAACTCACCGTGGAGGTTGGTACTCCCCCCTGCGGTGAGTATAATTTTATTGAGGAACGAGATTATGACACGTAGAGCGAAAATAGTGGCAACGATCGGGCCCGCAAGCCAGGACGAGAACACCCTTGAAAACTTGATTACTGCCGGCATGAATGTGGCGCGCATGAATTTCTCGCACGGGACGCATGAAGAACACGCAGAACGAATCGCCATCATCAGGAGGGTTTCTCAAAAATTGCAGACAGCCATCGGCATCCTTCAGGATCTGCAGGGACCCAAGATCCGTGTGGGAGATCTGCCCGAACCCATCCAACTTTCAGAGGGTGAGGCGGTTGTGCTGTTTGTGACCGGGACGACACCGCCGGGGACTGAAGGCAAGCATATCCCGGTGGATTTTCGCCAACTCTTCGATTCAGTCCGGACCTCGGACCGGCTCCTGCTTGACGATGGACGCCTCACACTGGAAGTTGTCTCCGTTAAAGACCGCAACACGTTGACGGCAAAAGTCATCGTCGGCGGACCGTTGTCATCCCATAAGGGGATCAACCTCCCCGGAGTCCAGTTGCGCATCTCAGGCTTTACCGAAAAGGACGAAGCCGACCTGGCATTCGGTATCGAACAGGCTGTGGATGCGGTTGCCATTTCGTTCGTCCGGTCTGCGGAGGATGTCAAGAAGGTACGCTACGCAATGGAGCGCTTCTCCAATGGTGGACGTATGCCGTTGTTGATCGCCAAACTCGAAAAGCCCGAAGCGCTGGATCATCTCGATGAGATTCTGGATAATGTGGACGGTGTAATGGTGGCGCGCGGCGACCTCGGCGTGGAACTCCCGCCGGAGCGCGTGCCTGTCCTTCAGAAGCATATCATCCGCGCCGCCAACGCGCGCGCAAAACTTGTCATCACGGCGACGCAAATGCTCGAGTCGATGATCACGAATCCGCTTCCCACGCGCGCCGAGGCATCAGATGTGGCGAACGCCGTCTTCGACGGGACCGACGCGGTCATGCTCTCTGCTGAAACCGCTTCGGGAAAATATCCCGTCGAGGCGGTGCAAATGATGGACCGCATCGTCCGTGAAGCTGAATCTCATTTCATGGAATGGGGAACGGAGCAATCGGTGCAGGGCTTCGAGCAGAGCGATGCGGCTTCGATGGCGCGCGCCGCGCGCGTTTTGGCGAACGACAAGAATGTCACGGCTGTAGCCTGTTTCACCACGCAGGGACGCACGGCCTGGCTGATGTCCAAGATACGACCGCGTGTGCCGATCATGGCGTTTACGCCCGATCCGAAAACCCATCGCCGGCTTGCCTTCCTGTGGGGTGTGCGCCCGCAGCTCGTGCCATTCTCCAACTCGCTTGAAGAGATGATCGACCATGTCGATTCGGAGTTAATGCGCTCGGATGTTGTGAAAATGGGGGACCAGGTGGTGCTGGTATGCGGCTTCCCGGTGGGGGCTGTCCGCCCGCCGAACATGGCGTTGTTGCATACGGTGGGGGAGAGTTAGTTTTCCCTCGACGATATCAATATCCCGATCCCGATCAGCACGCCGCCTGTGATGAACAGCGGCGTGATTTTTTCCCCAAGGAAGAACCAGCCCAGCAGGGCGCCGACGACCGGTTGTGCGAAGAACGTCAACGAAGCGACTGCCGCCGGCAGTTCGGCAAAGGCATAATTCCACAGGAACATGGCAATGGCGGTGGAGACGATGCCGATGAACAGAACGCCGCCTATGACACCGGCGGTAATCTCCCCAATGCCCTGGTTCTGGATCTCGAAGATGCTGAACAGAACGCTGGTGGGAATGCCTCCCGCCAGCATGACCGCGCTCGATGCGAGCAAATCTGCCGATTTGGAGATCTTGCGCACCAGAACGGAATACAGTGCCCATGTCAACGCCGCGGCAAGCAGGCTCAAATTGCCTTGAAACAGGGAAGATGAAAACTCCGCCGTGCGCGGATCGATGACCGCCAGTACGCCCAGCGAAGAGATGACCAGCGCGATCACGCGCCGGAGTGTGGTTTTTTCGCCCAACAGGAATGGGGCAAAGAGCAGGACGAACGCCGGTGTGGCGGATGTGACCAATGCGCCGTTCGATGCCGTGGAAAGTTTTGTGCCAATAAATTGGAATCCCAGTGAAACGCCGTATCCTACAAAACCGACCAGGAAACTACTGCGGAATTGTTCGCGTGTGAATCCTGTTTTCCTCCGCAAGGCAATGACCGCGCCCAGTGCCAGGGTTCCCAGCACAAGCCTTAAGGAGAGCAGGGTGAAAGGCGGGATGACATCCAGCACCACTTTGCTGACTACGTACATGCCGCCCCAAATGGATGCGGCGGCGAGCCCGCACGTGAGACCGATGATGGTTCTATTTACCATGATCTAGAAACCACCGTCCCGAAGAATTCGATTTCCGATCTCATGCACGTACATTTCCCCAGCCTGAACGAATTCCATGCGCTCCAGATACTTGCGATGAAAGTCGCTTCCGCCTTCCGAAACGAAGCGATTTATTCCGCGTTGCATGAAGAAGGATGAATTTTCTTCGAAGACGAATCGTGCCACCTTGAAATCGCGATAGTTGGGGATGACATAATCCAATTTGACATGCGCTTCGCTCCCTTCAACCTTTGCGATGAACAACCCCGCCGGGACCATGTTACGGAGGATGAAGAAGCAGATCAGGGAATCTTCCACGCGGTGTGTGTAATTCGGAATAATGCCGGAGATATCGTCCTTGTAGAATTCAACGAAGGTGCGGAGGTAATCGCTTGTCGGCTTGACTTCCATAAATGTGAAGAAGTCCTTTTGCCGCCACATTTGGTACAGATAGTACAGGTCGATGCAGACGATCAATCCGTTCAAAAACGCGACCGGGTATGCGTCCAGCAGGATGCCGTATGCCATGAAGAACGCGGCTCCGAACAGGTTGATGACGCGCAGGCGCAACAACGATTTCATCATCAATGACACCGCGACAAGGACCGATCCGATATAACCAATGATTTCGATTTGGCTGGGGCTCATGAATTATTCCGTTTCGTAGGATTTTCTGCGCGTACGTTTCACTTCCCCTTTGCGCTTTTTCCCCTGCAATCTTTTTTCGCGGGAGGCGGCGGTGGGTTTGGTCTTTCGGCGCGGCTTGGGCGGCACAAGCGATCTGCGGAGGAGTTCGGCGAATCTTTGGATCGCGTCATCCCGGTTCGCCTCCTGCGTGCGGAAGCGGCGGGCTTCGATGAGCAGAACACCGTCAGCGTTGACTCGTTTTCCAGCAAACCGGATCAAGCGTCCTTTTACGTCTGAGGCGAGCGCGGGGGAGTGGATGATGTCGAACCGCAGTTGTACTGCCGTCGCCACCTTGTTGACGTTCTGTCCGCCGGGTCCGGACGCGCGGATATATTCGAATTGCAGTTCGCGTTCGTCGATTTGGAGGGATGGGCTGATCTGTATCATATAAAAACCTCCCCCATTTTAACACTCAAAATGGGGGAGGTCGCCGAAAGCGGTGGGGGTTAGAACATCAACGCGTTGATCTTGTCGATCATTTCGGGGACGGGTCTCAGGTCCGCATCAGTCAGGCGGTTGAGGGGTGTATCCACCAGGTTGTAGGTTTCCACAAGTGACGGCTTTTCCGTATTGACATAGATCAAGCCTGTTGCAAGCCAGTCGTGTTGATGCGCTTCCTCCAGCATGCGCAAGGCTTCGAAGCGATTAGTTGGATCGTAATCCTTTTCGAGGTTCTTCAAAACAACGACCGAACCATCGTGCATCGCCACTTCACGGATCTCGCCTTCCGTCATCTCGCGTTCGAGCATGATCTCACTGCGGGGGGCGATGTAAGTGATGTCGTGCAGGGGTTCCTCATGGTCTTTGCCCCATGTGTACGAGTGATAGGCGTTGTCCTGGTTGTTGAATGTGACGCATGGACTGATGATGTCGAGCACGGCGATGCCGTTGTGGGCGAAGGCGGCTTTGAGCAATTCCTTGACCTGCTTGGGGTTGCCTGCAAAGGAACGGGCGATGAAAGTGGCGTTCGAGACGAGCGCTTCCATGCAGATGTCAACCGGCATGTAGGGATTGGTTCCCTGCTTCTTGAGCGAGAGCCCTTTCTCGGCGGTGGCGGAGAATTGTCCCTTGGTGAGACCGTACACGCCGTTGTTCTCGACGATGTAGACCATGTTGACGTTGCGGCGCATGACGTGCTTGAACTGTCCCATACCGATGCTGGCAGTATCGCCATCGCCTGAGACGCCGATGCCTTTCATGTGATGATCGCCGAACAGGGCGCCCGTGGCTATGGAGGGCATGCGTCCGTGCAGGCTGTTAAAGCCAAAGGAACGGTTCATGAAATAGGTGGGGCTTTTGCTCGAACAACCGATACCGCTGAACTTGATGACGTTCTCCGGCGGGACGCTCATTTCAAACATCGCCGAGACGATCTGGTTCGAAATGGAGTTGTGACCGCATCCCTGACAGAGTGTGGTGGGGTTGCCGCGATAGTCGTTCTTGGTGAGACCGGCAAGATTTGTGTTTGCTGGCGTTCCAGCCATGGGAAGTGCTGACATTATTTGGTTCCTTTCCTGCCGCTCTTGGCTTTGGCTGTCTTCTTCGTTGCGCTCTTTTTGACGTTCACTTTCCCGGCGGCAATTTTCCTTTTTGCCGGGGCTTTTTTAGCGGCGGTTTTTGGGGATGACTTCGTTTTTGATGGTGAGGCATACTGCATCAGGATGCCTTCGCGGACCCATTTTTCAGAGGCGGGCATGCCGTCACCGAATGCAATCGATTTGAGCTTCAACACATGCTGTGGATATGCCAGCGAGAGCAGTTTGTGCAGTTGACCGTCGCGGTTCATTTCCACAACGAAGATCTGGTCGTGCTTCCCGACGAAATCATCCACTTCCTGTGTGAATGGCACGGCGCGGACGCGCATGAAATCCGCCTTGATGCCGTGGTTCTTTGCAAGCAGGTCGCGGGCTTCGATGACCGCGGATTCTGTGGAGCCATAGGCAATGATACCGACCCTGGCGCCGGGTGTGGGGAAGACAACAGGCTTCGGCAGGTACTGTTTTGCTGTTTCAAATTTCTTCTTCAAGCGCATCATGTTACGGTTGAATGTAACCGAATCTTCCGTGTATCTGGCGTACTCATCATGCCCTGTGCCGCGTGTGAAGTAGGCGCCCATTGGGTGTTTGTTCCCGGGGAAGGTACGGTACGGGATGGCATCGCCGTCCTTGTCGAGATACCGTCCCCAGTTGCCCTTTAGCTCCTCGATATCCTTTTCGAGCAGGACCTTGCCGCGATCCATGGGTGTTTTGGGATATTCGAACGGGTTGCTCATCCACTGGTTCATGCCCATATCCAAGTCCGACAGGACGATGACCGGTGTTTGCAGGCGTTCGGCGATGTCGAAAGACTGCCATCCAAAATCGAAACACTCGTTCATATTGCCCGGAAGCAGTGCGATGCTGTCAGTGTCGCCGTGTCCCATATCCATTGAGAAACTGAGGTCCGCCTGCGATGTGCGCGTGGGTAGACCTGTGCTGGGACCGATGCGCTGAATATCCCAGATCACCACCGGGACCTCGGTGTAGTACGCCAGTCCGACGAACTCTGTCATGAGGCTCAAGCCGGGACCGGAGGTGGATGTCATGGAGCGTAACCCGCTCCACCCTGCGCCGATGGACATGCCGATGGCGGCGAGTTCATCCTCCGTTTGCACCACAGCGTATGTATGTTTACCGTCTTCGCGTTTGCGGAGCATGGGGAGATAATCGTTTACCGCTTCGGCAAGGGACGTGGCAGGAGTGATGGGATACCATGCCACAAACTGCACGCCGCCAAAGATGGTGCCGATTGCCGCGGCGGTGTTGCCGTCTGCCATGATCATGCCGTCCGTTTTGTTCATGGGTTTAAGATGGAAGGGATCCTTCTTTTCAAGATTGGCTTTTGCCCATTCGTAGCCGGCATTGACCGCGCCCATGTTCATGCTGATGGGTTTTGGCTTTCCTTTGAAATGGAAATCGATGGCGGCTTTGATCTTCTCGATATCGATACCGATCATACGCGCGAGAATGCCCACATACACCATGTTACCCACGAGGTCGCGGAAATCGGTGGGGATGTTCGGGTCGTTTTTTACCAATTCCTTGATGGGCATGGAGTAGGCGGTTATGTCGGTCCGGGTGACCGGGAGTTTAATATCGTTGGCGTAGAAAAAGGCTCCACCCGGCGCGACAGACTCCATGTCCCGTGTGAACGAGTCGGGATTGACCGTGATCACAATTTCGCTGACCTCGCGCCTTCCCAGATATCCATCCTTGCTGGCGCGGATGGTGTACCAGGTGGGGAGACCCTGAATGTTGGATGGGAAGAGATTCTTGCCCGAGACAGGGATGCCCATCTTGAAGATCGCCCGCAGGATGGTATTGTTGGCTGTAGAACTGCCTGAGCCGTTCTTGGTGCCAACCGTGATCGAAAAATCATTCACTACTTTGTTCATATGGCTCCTAAATAGTTTTTCGTCATTGCGGTCATTTAGAACAATCTCCTCGTAGAGTGGAGGATTCCTTCGGGTTTCGACCCTCGCAATGACAAAGAGATGTCATGGTCTGTGATACAAAAGGTCGGTGTGCGCAACCAGCGCTTCGTAGCCGGCCTTGTCATCTCCATTGGAGATCGACTCGACCATTATTTGATGATAATGCCAGACTTCCTGTAAATAATCGTAACCGCCTGCAAAGACATTCAACCCCACCGCTTCATACGCCTCCCAATATGCCTCGAGGATGCCGGTGACGAATGGATTCTCCAACCGGCTGTAGATGAGCAGATGCAGGTTGCGGTGTTCTTCGTGGGGGACCTGGATGGGCGTGCGGCGAAGTTTCTCCCAGGCGTGAGTGACGATGGCTTGCAGTTCGTTTTTGTCTTCCACTGTCAGTTTTTCAACGGCTTCATGCCAGTAGGCGGCTTCGATGTGTTTTCGCAACTCAGCATATTTGCGGAAGTGCTCATCGTTCAGGACTAGCGCATAGCCAAGACTTTGACGGATGGCGGGGGTGAAGGAATAGGATCGCCGCCGCGTCCCTCCACGCCCGGGCTTGACTTCCACTAAACCGAGCGCTCGCGCCACTTCGAGTTGCTCCCGCAGGGATGCCACACTGATGCCGAGTTCGGCGCTCAGTTCGTTCAGGGTGGGGAGTCCGTTTTCGACTTCCTCATGTGCGGCGAGGTAGCGAAGAAATTCAGAGATGTTGGGGGAAATGCGCTCTCGAAGTATCATAAGTATAATTAATCAGATTAATTCGAGTATATGAGGTTTCTGGCAGGAAGTCAAGAAGGCTGTTGATTTATCAGGATAATGCAAGCCTATCCATACAGGATCAGGCTCAGGCTTGGAAGGAGGCGGAACAAAAAAGCCGCCTGGGTGCGGGCGACTCTTCCATATCCAATTGATCCAATTGCCGTGGATGTCATTCCGGTTTGAGGTTCTCGAGCCGTTCATGGATTTCTGCAAGCAGGTGCTTGATCTCTTCGCGTTCAAAGGTGGATTGACGAAGCGAGGCTTCGAATGATATGCGGTCTGCGCCGGTGAGGTTTTTGAGCAGGTTCTCATCCCGCGCGATCTGTGTGTTCTTGTGTTTGAGTTTTATTTCAAGGCGCTTGCGGTAGCCTTCGTAAAAGCCGACCTCATCGAGCAGGTCTTTGATATCGGTTTCCTTTTGCGTGAGGAGTTCATCGATGACGGGGAAGAATGTTTCGAGGTTGACGGGTTTTTCGATGAAACGCGTGACGCCGATGGTAAGTGCAAAGGATTTATCCTCCGGCGCGACATAGGTCGCGGAGAGAAAGATGACCGGGATGTTGCGGGTTTCGGGGTCGAGACGCAGGCGGTGGACAAGACTGAAACCGTCCATTTTTGGCATGAGGATATCGGTGATGATGAGCGCCGGGCGTTCCTTTTCGATGGCTTCGAGCGCTTCGAGTCCGTTACGGGCGGTGACCACGCGGTGTCCCTTGAATTTGAGTGTCTCATTGAGCAGGATCAGAATATCGGAAACATCTTCGACGACCAGCAGGTAACCTTGTGTTGTGTTCATGACCCTATTCTAATCACTTTTTTCGGTTTTGAGGTGTTGCAAACATATGGCGCTTTATCTGCTGTCTTTGCATGTTGTATGACCGCCATGGAATCATGCCCTGAGGCATGGATACTTTCACGGCTCAGAGGGCGGGAGTGTGTCGGTTGGGATCGGCGTGTCGGTGGGAGGTTCCGGGGTATCGGTCGGAGGCTCCGGTGTATCGGTTGGGATCGGTGTTTTGGTCGGAGGTTCCGGCGTATCGGTTGGAGTTGGGGTATTGCTTGGAGTGGAGGTGGAAGTGCGACTGGGTGTGGCTGTAAATGTTGCAGTGGGCGTGAGTGTTGGGGATGCTGTCCAGGTGGGTGTGAAAGTGGGTGTGCGCGTGAATGTTGATGGATGATCAAGGGTTTGGGTGGGAAAGAGTAACGGAGTGGATGAAGCCGTGGCAGTCCTGGTGCGGGTGATCGTGATTGTAAATGTAAAAGAGGGAATCGGCGTGGTAGTGAATGGAAGCGGTGTTGGCGTCTTGAATCCCTTCAGAGTTTTTGTGGGTGTGAAGAAAAGACGGGCGAAGGCTTCCACTGTGAGGATACGGTCGGTATTGGTGGGAATGGGCGTATCGCGTCCGGTGTTGGGGATGATCAGGTCCGGGTCGATCAAGACAGGCTGGTTGGCACGCGACATGATAATGGGCAGGCTGAAGGCAAGCCCGCAAGCGGAAACGATTACAACCATTATCAATAGTCCGTTGCTTTTTCTTTCCACTGTTTTCCTTTTGAACCATAGAACTGTAAAGGTCGGTTCATTCCGGCTGTTTCACTTCTCATCCTCCATTATACAAAGAATTGATGTTCATGCAATGATTAAACCCGCCTGCAGGGAATCTCAACGGGCGGTGGTGACGGTTTCTTTGAATGCCTGTTCCAGGTCTCCGGCACAGAACCCAAGCGCGGATCGGGCGATGGCGGGGTCAATGAACATTTCGGTGATCGCAACGCCAAGCCCCAAATAGAACTTCAGGAATCCGATCTGCTCGCTCCTGAATGGGATCAGAGTTCGATGCCGTTCAGCAGTTCTTTCAATGCGGATGCCTCTTCCTTCGAGAGTGTCACGCCTTTGCCCATCTTTGTATGGTCAGCGGACCAATCGCGCAGGTCGTATTTCGGCTCGCGGTCATTCCAGCTGATCAGGTTAAGTTCCTTGCTCCAGCCGGATGGCGATGTGGAAAGTATGCCAATGTTCCTGACGATCTCATATTTGATATCGGACACGACTCATTCTTCCTTCCTAGTTTCCTTTACGAACAGAAGCCCTTCAAACGGGGCGATCAAGTTGTTCCTTCTTCCGAGCACGATCAATTCATCCATATATTGATCCGCCAGGTAGTCGATCTTCCTTTGGATGCCTTCGGTCCTGGTCCTCGTGAACATGGATTTGTTCCTGTGCATCCAGTGAGTTAGGAACTCGAAGGTGAACGCCAGATATAGCGGCTTGAACCGGGACGAAGACCTTACGTTCGTCCGTATCAATTCGGAGAAGCACTTGATCGAGTTGATGATGCAGGATTCAAAATCGCGGTTGGCTATCTTGTCGATATTGTCGCTGAGGGACTGGTCGTACGCCTCGAGGTCGGTTGCGCCATACCCGAAATCGACAGGACGGACGGATGGGATGTCCTTGATGATGTTGTATATGGTATCCGCCGTTTCAACGAGCAGTTCATCCGACTTCGATGTAGACCTGACAAGCCGCTTGAGTGACCTGCCGAGTTGGACATGGAAATCGTCGTTCAGTTCCCGGAGATCCCTGCCATCGTGCCGGATGGATGAGATGATGACCTTGATATCCTCCTGTGTGGTTTTCTGCAGGAATTGCGGCGGCGGCTGGGGCCAGGTGAAATTCGGATTTTTGAATATCTCGACGGGCGGGGATGTCTTCGGGTTCCTGTTCACGGATCTTTCCAGCATCCAGAAACCGGGCAGGCTGGAATAATTCCGGGGAGCTACCTCCTGTTTGACCGGCAGGCGGAAGTACCACTCGCCACTCCCGGCATGGAGACGGGTAAGCCACTCGCAGAACGCCAGCGCATCGTCCGGGGTCAAGCCGGTCGCCGGGTGATGCGCCGTTCCGGTGGGGAAGGATTTCTCCATCCAGTGGACCGGGTGGAAGTCGCCGCTGCCGCGTACCAGCATGTCATCCACAAAGACCTGGTATTCGGCATTGGTGACCAGTTTGGTATCGATGAACAAGGTTGGTGAGAGGGCGGAGAGGTGTTTCAGGCGGTTCGACAGCAGGGCTTCGCCGATGATGGTGCGGATGTCCGGGTCTTCATCCTCGGCATTTTGCAGAAGGATCTTTTCGGCGATCTCCCTGAGTTCGGGCTTGACCTGATGGGCTTCTTCGAGACATTGGATTGCCAGCGACAGTGCCTTTGCGCTCGGAGGGTCCTGGTCGAGGCAGACGGTGATGATCTGCGTGGCATCGGACTGGGCGGAATATAGTTTGATGACCTCGTGCCACCAGTCGTCGTCGATGTAGTCGTACAGTTCGCTTTCCAGGTTTTGATCGAGGATGTACATGCTTGCCAGATATTCCTGGAAAGTCTTGTGGGCGAAACTGTAGATGCCGAGTTCCCTTTCGAGCAAAAGCCCGGTCTGCTGTTCGATGCTTTTGAGGAATACTTCGGGGCTGAGGGTGGGCGCCACCATGGCAAGTGATGGTTTAATGATCTCGATGGCATCCGGTTTTCTGACTTCGCGGACACTGCCGCCCATCATCTGGTATGCCAGCGACTGCAGAACGGACTGTTTCTGGGCGGGCACCATGTCGATGGAAAGTCCCTTGGATTCCTGGCGCTTGCCGAGGAACACCTCGCAGATCTCCTTGTAGAGTTCGACGCGCCTGCCCGGTAGCGCGCTCCGATAACGGTGGACGGTGGCGATCATCGTCAGTAAAAGCGGATTGACCGCCAGTTCCATCAAGGTGGCGTTCTTTTCGAGGCGGCGCAGGAGATCGTCCGCCCCCGATTTGGCGGCCATTCTGACGCCCGGGTCATCCACGTTGTGGTGGCTCTTGACCTCGTTGGCGAGATACCATCGTTGGACGAAGGTGTCGATCTGCGCCCGGTTGAACGGCATGACTTCGAGCACGTTGAAGCCATGGACGGGGTTTTCCTTGTACCCATGCGGGCGAGAGGTGATGATGAAGGCATTGCCGGGATAGGCATGGATCTGTTTCTCGAGCCACGACACGATCTTGCGCCGTGCGGCGGGTTCGGCGACTTCGTCCAATCCGTCGAGCATGACCAGACACCCACCCTTTTTCAGTCTTTTGGAGAACCAGTTCGGGGCTACAGTGACAGCCCACTTTTTCAAGTTGCTTTCGATGATCTCAGACAGCATGATGGAGGGGGTGCCGGTGATGTCGCTGACGTGGTCGCGCAGGAACAGGATGACCGGCAATTTGTTGATCTTCCTCCTGCCATCTTCGTCTCTTTGCGGAGCCTTCGCCAGCAGGAGGGACATGTGCCTGAGCAGGGTGGTCTTGCCACTTCCGGGCGGACCGACGATGGCGAGTTTGGGGTTGAGGGCTTTTTCATCGCCCAGCAGGTTGAAATAACGCCAGATCGAGTAACTGTCTTTGCGGAACTTGGATGGAACGTTTTGAAGTGGATCGGCGGTGGCGTTGTGGGCGGCTTGTTGTTGTAACTTGAGTTCGACGAACACCTGGTCGAGTTCGAGTGTGCTCTCGGTTTGGGTGCTCAAGCCTTTGATGTCGAAATCGCGGTTCTGATAACGCAGGACGGTGTAATACTGCTTTTTGAAATCCTGCACGCTGAAAAGGGACCTCAGCCACGAGCCGCGCTTTTCCTTCTCCGAGCCGCCTGTCTGCCACAGGGCAATGATGATGGTAACAAGAATGCCGATGACCCCGACCGCGATCTCTGCATCACCTATTTTCCAGAAATAACCGGCAATGGCTGTGAAGCCTGCCACGGAAAACAGGCTCAATATCCTTTTGACCATAAACAACCCTCCGAAACGTTTATTGTGATGATTTTAACCCCGGTTCAGGTGTAATGTGAGTGCAAGTGGCTGTCACCTGCTGAGATGGAACAGCCGCCAGAATCCCACGATCAAGAACACTGCCGCGCCAATCCAAACCAGCAGGGGCGGGAAGTCGAGATAACGTGTCCATGCGGCGAACGCCAAAAATGCCCCGACAGAGAGATAAAGAAATGTGAGTAGTATGTTTCCGAACATGACTGATATCCTTGTTGCAGATTAACTTATCAGGTCTTGATCGCGACTTGCCCATTCATCAGCATCGGTATCCACTCGCTATGCTCGCCCTTCCCGCAGGGTATTCCCCTTCGCTTTAGCAATTCATCCCAGAATGGGCTTCAGGCTCTGTGCCCATGACTGAATTTTATTCCAATCCCGATGATCGCCGCGCGGGAAAATGCCAAGAACAATCGATAGGCGCAGCATCAAGGTATCCTTGTTGATCGGTAATTTTCCGAAGTCCAACATTCCTGCAAAGAGTTCCTCGTTTATGGGTTTGACCATGGCGCGCACGGGCGCAACCCAGTTCATCACACCTGCACGGTACTTCTCCGCATTCTTCATCGTCATGGTAATACAGACCGTGAACAAGGCAACTTTTTTCTGTGCCAACATGGACTGATGTGTCCGGACGAACTGTATCGCTTCGGGGAGCCACTTTGAGCCGCGGATGGCACTCCCTGCCACCACTGCCTGATAGGGGGATAGGTCTTTCACGCTGTTCATTGGGACCACATCCACTTGTGCCCCGCCTTGCGTCAATGTACGAGCAATGGCTTCTGCCACTTCGGCAGTTGAACCTGCACGGCTTGCAAACGTAACAAGAATTCTGTCTGGCATTTTGAAGACTCCTATTGTTATTTTAGAGCTTTCTGGGCGATGGTATCACAGTTCATCTTTAAACACTTATAGGTTGTCAAACCAATAGTCATCTAAACACCTCACTAGATGGGCGTACCTTCGGCGGACGGTATCCCGCAAGGGGACAATGACAACGCATCCAATTCCCCCCCCCCGTCTGGGACCGTAACAGCGTCCACTTGTGGGGTTCCCACAGCGCGTTGATCTTCGCGGCAATGTTCGTTTTCATGATACGCCTCGTTGATTGGCGGCAAGTGCCCATGTTGTCCACAGCGCGCCAAGCAAATCCATGAGCGCAAAACCAAGCACCTGCAACGGCGAGGCGCCGCGGCTGCGCATCACCGCGATCTCGTTGCGCTGGCGTTCCACCGAAAGACGCGCCACCAAACCGATGAAGGCCATGATCAGGCCGACGATCGGCACCGAAAAAGCGTAGAGCAGCACGGTCAGCAGGCTGGCGGAGCGCTGGTAATTGGTCAACGGGTTGACCGGCGAAATCCGCAGTTTGATTTGGGGCAATTTTTCAGCCGCGGTGGTTTCCAGGATGTGGATTCGTTGCAGCAACGGATGGACATCATCGGAATAAACCTGTGAACCATCCATCACGAAATACCAGTAGGCCGAAAAAACCGCCTTGGGGATGTTCTGGTTGACACTGCCCGCAAAGACTTTCTCAGTGATAAATAAAACATCATTGTAGCGCGAAGGGTCTGCAATCCAGTAACTGTTATCGGGGTCGATGGGTTCCCAAATCCCAACGATTTTGACCGGGATTTTGCCCAACAATTCACTTTCCTGGAACCAGCCTTCCGAGGCGGCAAACTGGTAAACATCGCCCACTTTGAAATCTGTGTACTCTGCCATTTTTTGGCTGATGATGACTTCAAGCGCTTCACCGTCTGGCGGATTCTCGCCTTTGGGGAATTGCCCCTCCAAAATGCGAATATGCTCCTGCAGGCCGCTCATCGTGCCCAGGCTGCCCCGCATCACCTTCATGCCGGGGGTGAACTTGAAATCTCCGGGCGGCAGGATGGGATAGGCGTCTGTTTTGATGTAACGCACCAGTTGGAGTTGGGGCAAGGCCAGGGTTCGGGAAACAGATTCAGTCAAGTAAGTGTCAACCGGTTGAATCTCCTCCCAGGTCAGGTTCCCGGACCACCCGCCGTAGTAGTGCATCAAAAAAGAGAACGGTGGACGGGCGCGCACGCCAAATTCACTGTCCTCGATGATGTTCTTTTGCAGACTGCGATAATAGATCGCGTCGGCATAGAGCGGGATGCTCAAGACCAGCGCCAGCGAGACCACCAGCCCGAAAACGGAAGCCAGGGCGAGTTCCCAGTGGGCAGCCAGGCGATACGGGATGGCGGAGAGAATTCCCCCAATTCGATTAAAAAATCTTATCATGATG